>JBGTNC010000040.1:0-9772 GCA_041743265.1 Alphaproteobacteria bacterium
TCTTCGATCTGTTTAGTGGAGTGCGTGCGGGGATTGGTGGGGTGTGGCTTTAGTATTTTAATGTCCGTATGAACAATGCACGTTTGATTATCCAGTTTTTTAGCGCCCATGATTAAATTCCTTTCAACTTGTTGCAGGCTGTTTCAAGAAGCCCGTTCATGTCGATTTAATCACGAAAGCGCATTTGTAGATTTACGTCAGGATGCTACAGGAAGTGCAAAAATATTTGACTTTTTAAAAGAGCCTTAAAACGACTCGTAAGATCAATCAAACATAAATAAACGATCAATATGACTTGTCGCATTCGGGGAAATAAAAATATTTTTCAATCTATTTGCGATAGTATAGGAATGTCTTCCGTATGAAACAAACAAACTAAAATTCCCTGATAATAATGTTATCTTCCCTGATGTGTGGACGAAGGTTGTTAAATACGCCTTTAGATCGGCACACAACCAGGTCCGGCTTTTTCTGATGCTGTATTTTCCCTGTTAAACAGGGAATTGTGCGAGAGACCAGTTCTCGGTGGACTGCATACACCACCAAACCCGCTCTGTCAAAAAAACATCCACACCATGCCCTACATTCTGCCGCTAGCAGAACGGCTGTTTTAGCATTTTATCAATGCGCGTATCTTCCGGTTTGCGAAATTCATCCAGGCCGATGTGCATGTCATCGTGTCCGGCGGCTGGCTGCGCACGATAGGTGCCGAATAGTCTATCCCAAACGGGAACACTAAACCCGTAATTGCTATTGGTTTCGACTGGCGTGGTCGAGTGATGCACGCGGTGCATGTCTGGCGTCACAAGGACATGGCGCAGCACACGGTCAATCCCCACGGGCAGATGAATATTGCCGTGATTGAACATAGCGCATGCATTCAAGAGCGCTTCAAACAAGAGTGCTGCTTCTGGTGGAATACCCAATAGCATCACCACCGCAATCTTAACGCCCATCGACACCAAAATTTCGAAAGGGTGAAAGCGCAGCGCCGTTGTCACATCAAATTCCGTATCGGTATGATGCACACGGTGCAGCCGCCACAAAAATGGCACGCGGTGGAATAGCACGTGCTGCAAATAAATAACCAGATCCAAAACAATAAGTGAAATCACCACCGTCAGCCAAAAGGGCGCATGCAGGGCGGGCAGAAGACCCCAATCGCGCTGTGCTGCGATGACCGCAAAGCCCGCCAAGGATGCGGGCAGCGCAAGACGCAAGACCAAAATATCGGCAGCAACCAATAACAAATTATGCGGCCAGCGTTTATGACGCTTCAGCATTTGCGCTCGGCGCGGCCAAAAATATTCTGCGGCGGCCATGACAATGAACACACCAAAAAAGACACCAAGACGGATTGTATCTTCCATTATTGCTCTTTATCTGTGAAAAACGCTATGCCACGGTAATAACCAGCGGAGGGAAGCCCCGCATTATCACAATCCGTCATCACGGACACGCCGTCAATATTGGTGATATCGATCCCGAAGAATTTTTTGAAATCTTCACGCACATTGCGCGTTTCGTGCAGCCACTGCGCGGGATGCGCGGGCGCGCCGGAGCGAAGCGCTATCATCACGGCATGATCTGTAAAAGCATTCGGCCATGACGTGCCGACAGGCTGATTGTTAGACCAAACGTAATTAATCGCTTTCGTTTTCCACGGAAACAGGCTGTTTGGCGCGTAAATCACATAGACCCGTGCGGTATAATCATCGCCAGCCTTGGTGGTTTCGTTTAAACCAGCGTGCACGCCATCCACCCGCCACGACCAGCGCAAGACAGGCGTCTTGGTCAAATCCACAGACATCTTACGATATAAGGCAGAGGCCGTGTTCTGGCACGTCGCCCGCAACGTCAGAGGCGCTGCCTTCCCGATCAGTTGATAGTTTGTATGGCCTTTAAAAGAACGCTCTTTCCACTGCGCCAGTTCACTTTGCGTGAATGTGCCGACAACGACACCCGCTTTCGTTTCGGCCTGCACCGTACCTGCCGTCAGAAAGACCATTGTGAGGCATAACAAAAATTTTCTAATCATTTGTCCATCGCTTCCTAAAATACTTAGCTGTTCTCGTCGCCAAAATCTTGTGCCGCCTGCAAGACGCGCGCGAAGGTTGTCAACCAACACACCCCGCCAAAGATATAGGCGGCCCACGCAAAATAATTTGGTATCAGGCATATTAAAATCAAAACAGCGATGCTTTCCGTGCCCTCCGCGAGGCCACTTACGTAGAAAAAGGTTTTTTTGCCCTGTCGTTCATGATGCAGCCCCCGTTTGGCGGCAAGGATAGCATGGGCCAGAAATGCGCTACCCGTCCCCATGAAGCTGAAAATCAGAAAAGCAGCAGGTAAGGCCATATCCGGTCTTCCGACGGCAAAGAAAAAGACCGTGCCGGAATAGAATATAAAGTCGCTGACGATATCAAAATATCCGCCCAGATCCGTTGCCTGTGTTTGCCGCGCCAAGGGGCCATCCAACCCATCCATCAACCGACTTAACACGATAAACAGAAGCGCTATATTATAAGACTGAAAAGCAAGAGCCGCAAAAACACAGAGAGAAAAAGCAAAGCCCGCTGCGGTCAGCATGTTGGCACTGACCCCTGTTTTCGCGAGAACACGGGCGGTCGCGTTTAAAGGGCGGTCTATGTATTGTCTGATGTATGAATCGAACATGGCTTTTAAAAAGGTAATTTTTGGAGAAATTTAACGACCGCTTTCGTGCGCGCGCTAAAAAGTTTTGGCGTATACCACGAGCCAGCGACACGTTTACTAATCTCGCCCATTGTGGGATAAGGTGCAATTGTACCTGCAATATCCGATAGCTTCATCTTCTTTTGCAGTGCAAGCCCCCACATACCCAGCATATCACCCGCCCCGGGCCCCAAAATTGTTGCGCCCAGAATTTTTCCATTATTAAGCGCGGTCACTTTAATCATCCCTTCTGTTCTTTTCTCGGCCAGTGCCCGGTCATTCTCCGCGAACGCCCAGGAAACGGTTTTGATCTTTTGCTTGCCAAACTTTTCAACCGCCATCGCCTCCGTCATGCCCACATTGGCAAGCTCTGGATCCGTGTAGGTCACCCATGGAAGGGCCGTATAATCTACTTTTGCAGGTAGTTTAAAAGCAATATTGCGGATAATAATACCCGCATGATAGCCCGCAATATGCGTAAACTGCGGCCCGCCCGCCACATCGCCCGCGGCATATATTTTCTTGTTTGTGCTGCGTAAACGAGAATCTGTCTTGATACCTCGCTTATCAAAATCAACGCCGGCTTTTTCGAGATCAAGCCCCCCAGTATTCGGCTGGCGACCTGCGGCGACTAAAACATGAGAGCCGGAAAGGATCCGTTTTTCTCCCTCATACTCAAAAAACACGGTCGTTTGTTCCGCGCCATGCTCTAGCTTTTCAATCTTGGCTTTTTCGAAAATCTCTATGCCTTCATCCTGCAACCGCCCCTTCAGAATAACCACAAGTTCAGGATCATCTTTCGGCAAGATGGTGGCAATATCCAACACAGTCACTTTCGAGCCGAGGCGACGATGCGCCTGCGCCATTTCAATGCCGATAGGGCCGCCACCAATAATGATGAGATGCTCAGGCTTCTCTCGCAGATCAAAAATATTTTCATTGGTCAGAATTTTATCGTGCACCAAGCCCGGAATAGGCGGGACGCCCGCACGCGAACCTGTGGCAATAACAAAATATTTGGCAGAAATCGTTTTTCCACCAGCTGTCACGGTATCCGCGTGCGTGAAGACTGCCTGATCGCGGATCACAGTAACACCCAGCTTTTCAAATCGCTCTTCTGAATCATTCGGCTCAATGGCCGCAATAACGCCAAAGACATGATCTTTGACCGCGCTGAAATCAACTTCAGGCTCAACATTTTTAATGCCGAATGCGTGACCTTTCCTAAAGTTTTGCGCCGCTTTGGCCGCTTGCAGCAAAGCCTTGGAGGGGACGCAACCCGTGTTCAGGCAGTCGCCGCCCATCTTGTCCTTCTCGATCAAAACAGTCTTGAGCCCTAATTGTACGGCACCTGCAGCAACACTTAAACCAGCGGAGCCTGCGCCAATCACGCAAACATCATACGCTGGCTGCTCTTTATTTTTTTCTGACATCTTTTATTCCTTTGTCTTCATTTTTATTTGCTTGTAGAGCGTCGGGATCAAGGCGAACACGCCTAATAAGCCGAAGGCCAGTAAGGCTTTAACGGAAACAAGATCATTCAAACTTTGCAGTTCGCCTAAGGTCTGACCGAGGTTGATATACACAAAACTACCCGGAATAATGCCGAGAAACGTCGCAATCACAAAAACACGTAAGCGCACATTAAAGAGCGCTGGCGCAATATTCACCAGAAAGAAGGGGAAAACAGGCACGAGGCGCAAAAAGAGCAAATAGCCAAAGGCATTTTCGTTCATGTTCTTTTCGATTTTTTGATAAAGCCCGCCGACCTTCGCACGCAGTGTCTCTCCCAATGCACTTTTGGCGATCAAGAAAATGATGGAGGCGCCAACAGTCGCCGCGCCCACCACATAAACCAACCCCAACCATTTCCCGAAAAGAAATCCACCCGCCAGTGTCAACAGCGTCGCCACAGGAAGGGACAAGGCGACCGCTACAATATACGCAGCAACGAACGCCAGTGCCGAGAGCATGGGCTTTTCCGCTACGAGAGAGAGCAACCCCTCTTTATGCGCCTGAAAGGATTGTAAATTGATTTTCTCGTGAAGGCCCAAAAGCCAAGCGACGGCCATTAATGCCACGACAATCAATAATGGGCCCCATTTTTTTAACATTCGCATATCACATATACCCATAAAGCTAGATTAAGCCCCTTCCCCCTGCAGCAAGACAAAGAGACCTGACTGTACAGACATTCGCTACAATTACGAAAAGGTTACAAGATTATATCGGTTATTGTCGCTAAAACGGCCCTAGCCGGAATAACGGTGAAACATCTAGCGTGATAAGGGGGTGTTTCACACCGCCAAACCCAACCCCATATGCTCAGAATTTCTATCGCATCGACCTTGGTAGAGCGGTATGCTTAAGACTGCATCTGTTTTTTTATCGGAGACATTTCATGACCTTTTCACCAAAACATCCCATTCATATGACCGCCTTATTTTTGTTCGCGCTTTCTTTTGTCTGCGCAGGTTCTGCGCACACCTATGCCGCGAACATTGCCCCTGATACGCAGGCCGCCACCACGGCTCAAACTGCCGCCACAGAAGCCGATGCACACTATGCCGCCGCGATAGAAGAATCGTACCTGATGCAGGCAGGCCATGATTTTTTTGTGCGCGTGCGCGAGCTTTATACAAAATTACCAAGCTATAACCCCAATGAGATCTTTCAACTAAAATTCTCCGAGTTTGCGACCAGACTGGAGGCCGGCGATAAAACGCTGGCGGCAGATTTGAAAGCGTATTCAGCGAAACATTTGGCGCTGCCGGAAATACACAGCCGCACAGCCACTTTTTACAAAAAGCTGGGTGATGAAAAATCTTTTACATACGAGATGTGGCTGTTAAAAGGCCTTCTGGGCGCGCTCATGAAATCTGGTGACGGGCACGGCCCGAAAACTGCCTATCAAGTCATTACCGTTTCTGAAGAATATCTGATTGCCCGAAACAAAATCGAAGTATCCGGACAGTCAGTCCGGCATGCAGACGGTCACAGCTATGACATTTTGACAGGCAAAAGCAAAAATACCGGAGAGCCTGTGTCGCTCTGGTTCAATATCGATGAAATATGGGCATCGTATCCTTGAACAAACGGAAACTGGCTTAAACCCCTACGACTACGGGATTTATAGGTGAATAGAACGCTCAAGATTCTCATCGTTGGCGGATACGGTACCTTTGGTGGACGACTTGTCGAGCTGCTGGAAGATGAAAGCCGCCTGACACTGGTTGTGGCAGGCAGATCGCTTGCAAAAGCGACCGCCTATTGCAACAGCCGTACAGACAGCAAAGCACAACTTATCCCGACACACTTTGACCGCACGCAAGATATTGCCGCACAACTCGCACCTATCACCCCCGATATTGTCGTTGATGCCAGCGGGCCGTTTCAAGACTACGGCAAAGATGCCTATACCTTGGTCGAAGCCTGTATTGCACAGGGTATTCATTATCTTGATCTGGCAGATGGTTCGGCCTTTGTGGCGGGCATTTCAACATTCGATACCGCTGCGCAACAGGCAGGCGTTTTTGTATTATCCGGCGTTTCCAGTTTTCCGGTTTTAACAGCCGCCGTTGTCCAGCAGCTAGCCGCGCCCATGGCCCGCGTCACGGCTATTCGCGGCGGCATTGCCCCATCGCCCTATGCAGGAGTAGGGACAAACGTCATCCGCGCCATTGCAAGCTATGCCGGGCAAGAGCTTCGGTTAACCCGCGCAGGCACAACAATTGCAGCCTATCCGCTGACAGAGTCCCTGCGCTATACCATTGCCCCGCCGGGATACTTGCCCTTAAAAAATACGCTGTTCTCGCTGGTCGATGTACCAGATCTGCATGTACTTTCCGCCCTGTGGCCCGAGGCCAAACATATATGGATGGGGGCCGGGCCTGTACCCGAAATTTTGCATCGGGCGTTGATTGCCTTTGCGTGGCTTGTGAAGTTTAAAATAATCAAAACGCTTTTGCCGCTGGCAGGGATGATGGAATTTGTTATTACACGCATCCGCTGGGGTGAGCACCGTGGCGGTATGTTTGTCGAGGTAACGGGCGAGGATAATACAGGCGCTGCTGTCCAACGATCATGGCATCTATTGGCAGAAGGGCATGATGGGCCGCTGATCCCCTCTATGGCGATTGAAGCCATCGTGCGCAAAATTTTGAACGGCACGCAAATTACCCCCGGCGCGCGCACGGGCTTGCGCGATGTCACCTTAGCTGATTACGACGCACTTTTTTCAAAACGGACAATCTACACAGGCTATCGGGAAGATACAGCCCAAGGCACCTTGCCGCTTTATCAATACTTATTGGACACCACGTGGGAGCAACTGCCCGCCCACATACGCGCCATGCACAATTTTACAGAGGCTGCGTCTGCCACAGGCATTGCAACCATTCGCAGGGGCAAAAACCCGTTGGCGCGGCTCGCCTGCTTTATACTCGGGTTTCCGCAAGCGGGGGATGCTGTACCTGTCACGGTAGATTTCACCGTGCTGAACGGTCAAGAGACATGGACCCGCACCTTCAGCGGCAAATCTTTCGCAAGCGTACAATATGCGGGCCGTGGCCGCTTAGAGCGACTGTTGATAGAACGCTTTGGCATACTGACCTTTGCCATGGCACTTGTGCATGAGGCGGGGCGCCTTAAACTTGTCCTGCGTCACTGGCATGTGCTCGGCATACCGCTGCCCATGTGGCTTTGCCCAAAATCTGATTCTTACGAGTATGTGGAAGAGGGACGGTTTCATTTTAACGTCGAAATTTCCCATCCGCTGACAGGGCTTATTGTTCACTACAAAGGCTGGCTTGATATCCCTCGTGCGCCTTGAAGCTGTTAAGTGACGATGCTTAAAGATTCTCCAGGTTTCTGATTTTCTTTATCCCCTTTAACCGCAGCACCACATTGCGGCAGGCTTTGCCGAGAGGATAGAAAATACCCGCCAAAAAACGAGAGCCGAAAAGAAGCCGCGTGAAGCGCCCATAAAACCCTGATGTTTTATGCCGTTGGCTTAATTCATAAACAGCGTCAGCGCCGTAAAAAATCTGACCGTTTACCTTCAAAACCATGCCTTCATCTATATCAAGCCCTGCTTTGGTCACCTCATCCATAATCGTGCTTTGCTTGCGTGCATCCACCAAAACGAGGTGATCCTCTTTACTTTCGCGCAATATACCCGCGCAATACGTACGGCATACGGGGCATTGATCGTCATAAACCAGCTGCAAGTCATCGTCAGATTCTGCCATGGCACTTGCTCCGTATGCGGTATTGCCCTATAATTAGTTATGTAGCTAATTATATTTTAGCGCGAGACTGATTTAACTGTCAAGGAAACGAACGATATGGCATCGGAGAAAATATTCAGCGCACTATCATCTGGCGTGCGGCGTAAAATTCTGGCGTATCTATCCGCCACCAGCCTGACGGCCGGGGAAATTGCGGATCGCTTTGACATGACGAAACCATCACTGTCCAAACACCTCAGCATTCTCGAGAATGCAGGCTTGATCAAGGGCACGAAAGAAGGACAGTTTATTCACTACAGCCTTGTGCAAGAAAGCCTCATCAATACGTTGAACGGTTTTGTACAGGAAGTTTGCCCTGTTTCCCGCCCGCTGAAAAAAGAAAGCCGCACGCTGGCCGACAGCAAAAAATCCGGCAAGAAGAAATAAGCGCTCCACCTGCGCCCTTTAAAAAACAATCAGGCCCGCATGACTTTTTCAAACACCCAGAAGATTTTGCAAAACGCGGATTGGCTGACACCTGCGCGCGTGCGGTTGTGGGTGACGGCCTTTGGTCTGGCATGGTTTGTTTTTCTCGGTCTGGATTTTTATCTACATACAACACACGGCATCACCGATGCGCAAGGCGTGCATGCGGGCCGCGACTTTATCAATTACTGGTCAGGCGCGAAGCTGGCGCAAGATGATCAAGCCCTGCTAGCCTATCAACCCACGGCTTATCATTCTTTCCAGCAAGGCTTTGCAGGGATACATTCGGAATTCAAGCTGTATAGCTATCCACCCATAGCCATGCTGTTAACATGGCCTTTGGCATTTTTGCCGTTTCTGGCTGGGCTCGCGCTCTGGACACTTGCGGGATATACGCTCTGTGTTTCCTTGCTGGCGCGCTATGTGCCTATACGGCAGGCAGCGCTTATTATGCTGGCAACACCTGCCTGCGCATTGAATATCGTTTCTGGTCAGAACGGGTTTTATACAGCCGCACTTTTGGCTGGCGGCATATTGTTATTAGACAAACGTCCCTTGCTCGCGGGGGTTCTGATCGGGCTTTTATGTTACAAACCGCAGCTGGGCATACTCATACCGCTGGCACTTGCAGCGGGTGGATATTGGCGTAGCTTTATTGCCGCAAGCCTTACCGTCTGCGCACTTGTTCTTGCCACAACGCTTTGGCTGGGGCCGGATATCTGGCCTGCGTTTTTTACGCAAATGCAGATGCAAAGTGCCCTGATGCAAAACGGTGAAAGCCTGTGGCACCGCATGCCTTCTGTGTTTTCCGGCATTCGTTTATTGGGCCTGCCTGTTCTGGCGGCGATTGTTGGACAAATACTTTCAACACTGGCTGCAGGCTGGATTGTTTTCACAATCTGGCGACAACCACATATTTCCATCAACCTGAAAGGGGCGGCTTTAGTGCTTGCTGGCTTTGCCGCAACCCCTTACGTTTGGGATTATGACATGGTTGTGCTGGTTTTTGCCTTGTTCTGGGTTATTGACGATACAAAACGGCGCGGCTGGCAAGCGTATGAAAAAACGATATGGATGCTTATGTTGTTGCTGCCATACCCCGCGATGTTGCTGGCAAAACTGAGCATTGTTCAGATTGGCCCTATTGTTTTATGGTTGGCCCTGTGGACCACGTATCGCCGTACAAAAGCCCGGCCTGACGCTGTTTAAAAAATTGCCGCCACAGGCAAAGATGATTAAACTTTGAAATAAGATATTTTCTCTTCGTTTGTTTAAGCAGGTGCATCATGATTTTATTCGGTATTGATACGGCGCTTTTGGCCGCCAAAGCATTTACCTTGACCGCGCTCACCTTTTGCCCCGTT
>JBGTNC010000041.1:0-14977 GCA_041743265.1 Alphaproteobacteria bacterium
GACTTTGCCGATGTCTTGGCAGAGGCGCAAGCGCTTGGCTATGCCGAAGCAGATCCGACTTTCGATGTGGATGGTATTGATGCAGGGCATAAGCTTTCCATTCTCTCCGGCTTGGCCTTTGGCTGTGTGCCGGATGTAAAACATATCGAGATGAAAGGCATCCGTCATATTACTGCGCTGGATATTGCCTTTGCAGATGAACTTGGCTATCGCATAAAGCTTTTGGGTACAGCGCGTGAAACAGCACGCGGTATTGAACAATCTGTCGAGCCGTGTCTTGTCCCCAAAGACAGTCCCATTGCCGCCGTGGATGGCGCGCTGAACGCCGTTTATATCGATGGCGATTATGTGGGCAAGGTTTTGTTGATGGGCGCGGGGGCGGGCGGTAATGCCACAGCTTCTGCCGTGGTGGCCGATATTGTGGATGTCGCGCGGGGCCATGTGCTGCCGCTGATGGGCGTTAAGGGCGATGCGGTTGAAGTTTTAAAACCCGCAGATATTCGCAGCCGCGTTGAATCTTTTTACCTGCGCTTCAAGGTTTTGGATAAGCCAGGTGTGGTGGCCGATATTTCCGCGATTTTGCGGGATTGCCATGTATCGCTGGAATCTGTTTTGCAGCGCGGACGCGATCCGGGCCAGCCTGTGCAGCTGATCATGACCACACATGAAACGCTGGAACAAGATATGCAGAATGCGATTGAAAAAATCGCCGATCTGGACGCCGTAATGGAAAAACCGCATATGATGCGGATTGAAGAATTTGACGCTTGATATATTCAGGAGATTTTTATGACGCAAACAAACCTTAAAACTGTTTCCTCAGGGAGCGACATGATGAGCGAAGGCCGTTTGAACGAAAAACTAACACTCGACCGTAACCTTGCCATGGAACTGGCGCGGGTCACGGAAGCCGCTGCATTATCTGCCTCCCTGCTGATGGGCCGCGGTGATGAAAAAGCAGCAGACCAAGCAGCCGTTGATGCCATGCGTACTGCATTGAACGCGCTACATATTGATGGCACCGTTGTGATTGGCGAAGGCGAGCGTGATGAAGCGCCAATGTTATACATCGGTGAAAAAGTGGGTGCTGGCGATGGCCCCGCATTGGATATCGCGCTGGATCCGCTGGAAGGTACAACCATTACTGCTAAAGGTGGCCCTAACGCACTGGCTGTTGTTGCCATGGCGGAAAAGGGCGGGTTCTTGAACGCCCCCGATGTGTACATGGACAAAATCGCTATTGGTGGCGGTCTGCCGGAAGGCATCGTCGATCTCGATGCGACACCTGCTGAAAACCTGAAGGCATTGGCCAAGGTGCGCGGTGTGAATGTATCTGATCTGGTCGCTTGTATTTTGGATCGTCCGCGCCATGAAGATTTGATTGCGACCGTGCGCGAAGCGGGTGCGCGTATCATGCTGATCTCTGACGGTGATGTCAGCGGTGTGATTGCAACAGCAGAACCCAATAGTGGCGTGGATATTTACATGGGATCGGGTGGCGCACCCGAAGGTGTGCTGGCCGCAGCAGCCCTGCGCTGCGTCGGTGGATTCATGCAAGGCCGCCTGTTATTTCGCAACGATGATGAGAAATCCCGTGCTGCCAAATGGGGCGTGACTGATTTATCGCGTAAATACAGTATGTTGGACATGGCAAAAGGCGATGTGATGTTTGCTGCCACAGGCGTCACAGATGGTGCTATGCTCAAGGGCGTGCGCCGCTTTGCGGGCGGCGCTTATACGCACTCGGTTGTCATGCGTTCTAAAACGGGCACCGTGCGCCGCATTGAAGCCACACATAACTTTACCCGTAAAAGCGGATACAAATAAGCATGAGCAAATTTGCACATCTACAAATGGAGGAATTGCAACGCATCATTCAAGATACGGATGCGCCTGCTGTTTTGGATGTTGCACAATCTGTCATGGGCAAGGCATGGAAATTCACGCCGACGGACGAACGTATGGCCGCCGCCATCGCGCAGGCGCATGATTTGCCGCTGATCGTGGCGCGTTTGATTGTCGCACGTGGGATTAGCTTTGATGACGTGAAGTCATTTTTGAATCCAACCATCCGCGATCATCTGCCGGATCCCTATACCCTCAAAGACATGGACAAAGCGGCGCATCGCATCGTCGATGCCATCCGCAACCGCGAGAAGGTTGCCGTATTTGGTGATTACGATGTGGATGGCGCAACGTCTTCTGCTTTGATGAAAAGATTTTTTGATAGCCTTGGCCTCGATCTGCAAGTTTATATTCCAGACCGCATTGCCGAAGGGTACGGCCCGAACGCAACGGCGCTGCGCAAATTGAAAAGCGAAGGGGCGGAGCTGCTCATTACTGTGGATTGCGGCGTGACCGCGTTTGAAGCCATTGCTGCGGGCACCAAGGCTGGCCTTGATATTGTTATTTTGGATCACCACAGAGCAGAACCACAGATGCCAGATGCTGTGGCTGTCGTGAATCCCAACCGTTTGGATGATGATAGCGGACAAGGCCATATGGCAGCCGTCGGCGTGACTTTCCTGACCATTGTGGCCGTGAACCGTATTCTGCGGGAAGAAGGCTATTATAACGATACCTGCCCCGAGCCACGTATTTTGCAATGGCTGGATATTGTGGCCCTTGGCACCGTCTGTGACGTTGTGCCGTTAACGGGCGTGAACCGTGCCTTTGTGGCCCAAGGCTTGCGTGTGATGGCTATGCGCCAGAACCCGGGGCTGGTTGCACTGGCAGATATTGCAGGCGTGTCGTATGAGCCCACAGCCTTCCATGCCGGCTTTGTTTTTGGCCCCCGTGTGAATGCGGGCGGGCGTGTGGGGGAAGCGGCACTGGGCTGGCGTTTGTTGTCGACAAATAACACACTCGAAGCCCGCGTGCTGGCCAGTAAATTGCACGAATATAATTCCGAGCGTAAAACGATTGAAGACGGCGTGCTTGAACAAGCCCTCGACATGGTGGAAGAAACCGGCGCGGATAAAGACAGCGCTATTCTTATCGCTGGCGAGGGTTGGCATCCGGGCGTGATCGGCATTGTCGCTGCACGCCTGAAAGAAAAATATAGCCGCCCTGCCTGTGTGATTGCCTATGATGATCACGGCGTGGGCAAGGCATCGGGCCGCTCTATGGCGCATCTCGATTTGGGGGCTGCCATTATCGCCGCGAAGCAGCAGGGTATCTTGCTGGCGGGTGGCGGCCATAAAATGGCGGCAGGTTTTACCGTTATGCGCGATAATTTTGATGCGCTGCATACGTTTGTGAATGATCACATCAATAAACAAATGGCAGGCCAGTCCTATCAACCAGAACTGCGGTTGGATAATGTTTTGTCTGCCCATGCCTTGACGATTGAACTGGCTGAAACGGTCGCCGCACTCGGCCCCTATGGCACGGGCCATCCGGAGCCACGTTTTGCGCTGTCCGGCATCAAAATCATCAAAGCGACTGTTGTGGGTGAAAAGCACGTCAGCTGCTTTATTCAAGACACAGCGGGCGGTACAAGCGTCAAGGCGATTGCCTTCCGCTCTATCGATACAGAGCTTGGGCGTACCTTGTTAAACGCGGGCGGCGCGCCGCTGCATCTGGCGGGGCATGTCACCATCAATACGTGGCAGGGCCGCAAGAGCGTGAACTTCCAGATTGTGGATGCCGCGAAGGTTTATGGCTGATAAAGCCCGGAATGCCCTATTGTGGCACCGTTAAGCCTGGCCCCTATGTTTTCAAAGGCTTACTTAAAAAATCCCCCCAAATTACCAAACCTGCCATGCCCCAGAACGGCCCCAGAGGTCAGCTGGCCAAAAACCTGTAGGGCCCACAAAATAACGCTTGATTTTCCCGATCAGGGCATATAAAACTGCAACATCTCGAAAGACATTGCGTCCCCATCGTCTAGAGGCCTAGGACACGTCCCTTTCACGGATGGAACAGGGGTTCGAATCCCCTTGGGGACGCCAATCTTTCCAGAGACATAGCCCGCTTTTTAGCGGGCTTTTTGTTGTTTGGATTGATTGATTTTGTTTTGTCGTCTTGCGATGACCAAACCAGCCTTCCTTACATTTCAGCGTTAAGTTAGTCTAAAGCTGAAACGTGAACTTGATTAGCGGGAAGGGGCTCAAATGTCCAAAAATCATAACAAAAGATGTTTGGTTTTCTTTTTACCTTTATTGGCATTTGTATTGTGTCTTTTGCTGTCAAGCCGGAACAGTTTTGCGGAAGGCACATCGCCTGATAAGCAAAAGCCTGTGGCACCTGAATTTTATTTGGATGATCGCAAGATGGAGCCTGCCGACATTGCGTCCTATTTTGTTCATGCTACCATCGGACGCCTGAACTCGGAAACATACGTAGGTGGCACGGCACCTGTTGCATGGCATTATTCGAAGACGACATTAGACACTTCCGCTGGCTATAAAGACAAATACCCGTGGCTTTATGAATTTATGTACCGTGAAAAGGGAATGCCCCGTTTTTATGCCATCAATAAATGGGCCCAGCCTGTGCGGATTGCATTTGGTTTTCCCAATGATTTGAAGCCGTATGTATCCAGCAAAGCAGAGAAAACTGATCCTGATGTGAAGGCCAAATTGCCGGAAGCAAATTTAGAAAAAGGATTGAGTGAAACACTAAAGCATGAAGTGTTTGTTTGGGCAGAAGAAGAAATATTGTCTTCAATCCCTGAAATGAAAGACGTAACCGGACTGGACATTTCTTTTCTAAAGGACGAACCAGTAGCGGCTCCCATAGAAAACCTTGGTAATCTCCGCATCATTTTACACAGGGAAAGAGCTGATAAAGAGGGCACGAGCGCAATCCGATTTAGTGGCAGAGGGGTGCATAATTCTTATTTTCGCAAGTATTTGGATGTGTCGTATTTACAGACCGCCGTTCGGTTTACACCTGGAACAATGAAGCAGGTGGATGGATATATTTTACCAAATGCCAATAATACAATTGGTATGACATTTTGTTATATCTGGGATGGTCATCCTAAAGATGTTTTTCAAAAGTTTGTCAGGGAATGTTTATTCAGATCTCTTGGCATGCCGGGAGAGGTTTACCATGAAAACCTATCTATCCTGAGTTTCTGGACTGATGCGGATAAATACAAACCCATGTGGGAGAAGCTTGGATATCTTGATAATACTGGAGAAAAACCTGACGGCTATCCTTTCGCACAGAATCCAAGTTCTTTTGAACGGGAGGAACTGGAGGCAAAGGACTTAGCCGAACAAAAGAAAGCGGCGGTATCAGAAAAAGAAAAGTTGCGGGCAGAAGAACCTGCCGGCCCGCCAAAAAAATTATCCGCTATGGAATCTTATTTAATGCGTCTTCTTTATTCAAAAGATATCAAAGCGGGTATGGGGGAGATGGATGTGCATCGGCAGATTGTGAAGTAAGTTTATACCTGTGGCGTCGCCAAAATCCTATCCAAATGATTGGCAAAGGCATTGCGGGATTGGGTGTCGAGGCTGGCGGGGCCGCCGGTTTCTATGCCGCTGCCGCGCAATGAATCCATGAAGTCGCGCATGGAGAGGATTTGTTTAATGTTGTCGGGCGTATAAAGTTTCCCGCGTGGGTCCAGCACATGCGCCCCTTTATCGACGGCGCGCGCGGCGAGGGGGATGTCGGCGGTGACAACAATATCGCCGCTCTGGCAACGATTGGCGATTTCATCATCTGCAATATCCGGCCCCATATCGACCTGTATCAGCGATATATGCGGTGACGAGGGGATATGTATCCAGCGGTTGGCGACCAAAATAACGGGCGTTGCCGTGCGCTCTGCCACGCGGAACAGAATTTCTTTTATAACCTTCGGGCAGGCATCGGCATCTACCCATATGGTGCGCGGTGGCTGCGTCATTCGGGCCTTGGCGTCAGTATGATGGGGGCAGGTGCTGCAAAAAATACCATACGGCAGGTGCGCTGGCTGTCAAAAACATGCGGGCGGGCGGGGTCTAGCGTCGTACAAATATTTTTATCTGCTGTGCGTAGAAAGTAATCTTGTGCTGCAGCACCTTCTTCACTGGTGATGCCTGTGATAATGGCGCCTGTGTTATTTGTAAAAACGGCGGCTTTTCTTTCTTCTAGTTCTTCTGCTGTTTTACCGTCCCAACCGGGCATGAAATATTTTTCAACATCGGTGACAAAGCCAGGCTCGTTGGCCGCGTCGAAAAAGATGCATTGCTGAATGGTCAGGGCAACGGTTTCAACGGGGGCCGCGGGGCAGCCCGCCTGTGCAGGTGTGACAGACATAAAAATCAGGGCGAGTGCGAATAAAAAGGGCATGGGGTTTCCTATTTCTTGCTCATGGAGCCTAACAGGCCGCGCAAAATCTGCTGACCGAGCTGGCGACCGATGGTAGTGGAAAGGGAGCGCACGGTGCTTTTGACAACAGTATCAAACAGGCTGTCTTTCGGGCGGCCCGGTTTGCCAGCGGGCTTATCAGCTTTGGTTGTTTTGCTGCGCGTGGTTTCAGCTTCTTTTTCGGCCTCGGCTGCGCGTTTCTGCGCTGTGGCGGCTTGTTCTTGCAGGTCTTCATAGGCGGATTTACGGTCAATGGTGGTGTCGTATTTACCAGCCATCATGCTGGTCATCATCAATTGCTGGCGTTCGAAGGCTTGCAAGGGGCCAAGGCGGCTTTCTGGCAGGCGGACTTTTACGCGCTCGACAATCGTGGGCGCACCTTTTTCATCCAGCACCGATACCAAGGCTTCACCAACGGTGAGCGTGCCAATCACGGCGAATGTATCGAAAGCGGGATTCGGGCGTAGACTCTCGGCGGCGGCTTTTACTTTCTTTTGTTCTTGCGGCGTAAAGGCACGCAGGGCGTGTTGTACGCGGTTGCCAAGCTGGCCTTGAATATCTGCCGGAATATCGGCGGGGTTTTGCGTCACGTAGTAAACACCAATCCCCTTGGAGCGGATCAGGCGCATGACTTGTTCTACTTTGTCCAAAAGCGCTTTGGGGGCCGTTTCAAACATCAAATGTGCTTCGTCAAAAAACAACGCCAGTTTCGGCACAGGCAAATCACCCGCCTCAGGCATTTGTTCGTAAAGTTCGGCCAGCAACCAGAGCAGGAAACAACCGTAGAGCTTTGGCTTCTGGATCAAGTCCGCCGCATGCAGCACGTTGATCTGCCCTTTGCCATCAGCGGTAATGTGCATGAGGTCGTGCAGTTGCAAGGCAGGCTCGCCAAAGAATTTATCTGCACCTTCATTTTCAAGCGACAGCAATCCGCGCTGAATAGCAGCTACAGATGCCGTTGAAACAAGCCCATATTCCGCGCTGATTTCTTTGGCATGGTCTGAGATGAATTGGAGCATGGCACGCAGATCTTTGAAGTCGATGAGCAACAGCCCGTCATCATCCGCGACTTTAAACGCCAGCTCCAGCACGCCGCGCTGCGCAGGGCTGAGGTCCAGCAATTCACCCAGCAAGACGGGGCCAAATTCAGAAATAGTGACGCGTATCGGGTGACCGCTTTTGCCGTCGAGGTCCCAGAATACAGTCGGCGGGCATACCGTGCCCGGTGTTTTAGGTAGCGCAATGCCGGATAAGTCGCCCTTCACATCGGTCACAAAAACGGGGATGCCGGCTTTGGCCATGTTCTCTGCCAGGTTTTGCAACGTCACGGTTTTACCTGTACCCGTGGCACCTGTAATCAAACCGTGGCGATTGATGCGCTTCATAACAAGCGAGGCCGCAGCCTCTGGTCCATCGGCAAAAACAAGGGCGGCAGCGGCTGTTGTCATGGCAATTCATCTCTCTGTCTTGTGGGGGCATTTTTGTGGATAGGCAAGATTAATCCCTCGCGCGCGTCAGGGCAAGTATAGGGAGAGATTGTAATGTTTCTGTGAAAGATAAAATCGCTGCCAAGAGCAGGAAAATGGTGCCCAGAGACGGATTTGAACCGCCGACACGCGGATTTTCAGTCCGCTGCTCTACCAACTGAGCTATCTGGGCATTGATTTTGCGTTTATAAGCAAAAATCAGTGACCTGTCCAGTTCTTTTTAACCCGTTCATAATAAAGAATTTTTTGTGGGTGTAGCAGAGGGGTTGATTGACGGAGCCTTCACATATATCTTAATATATATACAGGCTCGACCCCAAAAGGGCGGGTACGGATAACAAAGCTGGCAAAAGGGCATTCCTCGCGCCGCACAACATAGTGGACTTGATCGTGCGACAAGTACCGACATATCTCATCATCGGCAATGGCCGCGTGGCGCGGCACTTCTGCCGTTATTTCGATTTCCTTGGCATTTCCTATACGCAATGGCACCGGCGCTTGCCTGTGGCTGATCTTGCACGCGTGTTACCAGACGCGACACATATCCTGTTATTAATCCGCGATGATGCGATTGAAGGTTTTTCAAAAACGCATTTGTCTGATTGCGCGGCGCTTAAAGTTCATTTCTCCGGTGCTTTAACAGTGGCGGGGGTGCATGGCGCACATCCGCTCATGACGTTTGGGACAGAGATGTATGGGATTGAGAAATATCAATCGATCCCCTTTGTTGTGGATCGTGGCGCGCCTGATTTTGCGACATTGCTGCCGGGGCTTGCCAATACACATGTCAGGCTGGATCCGCAGGATAAAGCAAAGTACCACGCACTTTGCGTGATGGCGGGAAATTTTAGCTGCCTGTTGTGGCAGAAGTTGTTTGATGGTCTTGAAAAAGATTTCTACATCCCCGTAGACATTGCGCATCCATACCTGCGACAGCAAACAGAAAATCTTTTGAAAGATCATGTATCCGCGTTGACGGGCCCTTTGGCACGTGGTGATACGGCAACCATTGCGCGCAATCTGGCCGCGCTCAAAGATGATCCGTTTCAGGCGGTCTATGAATCATTCGTGCAAGCATATAAAGGCATTCGGGAGAAAGCATCATGATGAATATTTTCGATTTTCAAAAAAAGAAACAAGCCGGTGAGAAAATCACCATGGTCACTTGTTACGACTATACCAGTGCCATTTTGGTTGATCATTCGGAGGTAGATACCATTTTGGTCGGCGACAGCCTCGCCATGACCATGCATGGGTTTTCGACAACAGTGCCGGCCACGGTCGAGATGATGGCCATGCACACCGCCGCCGTGGCGCGTGGTGCGCGTGATAAGTTTATTGTGGCGGATTTGCCCTTCCTGTCGTATCGCCGTGATATGGGCGATAATATCGCCGCCGTACAGGCTGTGATGCAGGCAGGGGCCCATGCTGTTAAAATTGAAGGTGTTGCAGGCAATGCGGATTTAATTCGTCATCTGACGGAATCGGGCGTACCTGTTATGGGGCATATTGGTCTTACGCCACAGTTTGTGCATTTGCTGGGCGGGTACAAAGTACAGGGCAAAACCGAAGACAGCGCCAACCGACTGAAGCAAGAAGCCTTGGCGTTGGAAGATGCGGGCTGCTTTGCCATTGTGCTGGAATGTGTGCCCACGTTGCTGGCCACCGAAATCACCAAGGCGTTGCGGATTGCCACAATCGGCATTGGCGCAGGTGCTGAGACAGACGGGCAGGTCTTGGTGTTCCAGGACTTGCTGGGGCTCAATACAGATTTCCGCCCGAAGTTTGTTAAAAACTTTCTGGATGGCGCGGCCCTTGTGACGGGCGCGCTGAACGAATATTCACAAGCTGTTAAAACAGGAGCATTCCCCGATGCCGATCATAGTTTCGGATCCGAAAAAGTGGCAAAGCCTGCGTAAAACGCTGGCAGGCTCCATTGGTTTTGTGCCCACCATGGGTAACCTGCACGCGGGGCATATTGCCCTGTGCGAAAGAGCGCGTGCGGAGAATGATATTGTGCTGGTCAGCATTTTTGTGAACCCGACACAGTTTAATCAGCCCTCGGACTACGAGAAATATGCACGTACGTTTGATGCAGATTGCGCTTTGCTGGATGAGGCTGGTGTTGATTACGTATTTCATCCGGATGATCAGGCGATGTATCCTGATAATTACGCCGTGCAGGTCAGCGAGCTTGAAGATGCCAAGGTGCTGGAAGGTACATTCCGCCCGGGGCATTTCACAGGTATGTTGACGATTGTGATGAAGCTCTTGAACATTGCCGGTGCAACGCGTGCCTATTTTGGCGAGAAGGATTTCCAGCAGCTGCAACTGGTACGTAAAATGGCGGAGGCATTGTTTATGCCTGTCGATATTATCGGCTGCCCAACCTTGCGCGCCAAAGATGGCCTGGCTTTGAGTTCCCGTAACAGCCGCCTGACGCAAATGGAGCGTGAAAAAGCCCCGTTACTGGCGCGTTTGTTGCATAGCAACCTGAGTGATACGGACGTGATGAAAAGACTTGAAGAAGAAGGCTTTCGGCCTGAATATGTGGAGACGCGCTGGGGCCGTAGACTTGCCGCCGCGTGGCTGGGGGATGTCAGGTTGATTGATAACATTCCCACAACAATAAATGATGAACAAAAGGTGCCGAATGCTGCTGTGTCTTGATGTCGGAAATACCCATATCGTATCGGGTTTGTTTGACGACGATAAACTGAAATTCCGTTTTCGCTATGCCACCCACCCGATGGGGACGGCGGATCAATTCGGTTTGTTCCTGCGCAATATTTTGCAGACGAACAGTATCGCCTATGAAGACATCACGGCGATTGCGCTGTGCTCGGTCGTACCTGGGTATAACTATACTATCCGTCATGCCATTACGCAGTATTTTCCCAAGGCCGAGCAATTCATGCTGCAAGCGGGCGTGAAGACCGGCATTAATATCAAATACAAAAACCCCAATGAAGTCGGTGCAGATTTGATTGCTGGCGCCATCGGCGCTGTGGAAGCCTTTCCTGATAAAAACCTGATTATCACGGATTTAGGCACAGCCACCACGCTGGTCGCCGTGTCGCGCAAGAGGGATTTTCTGGGCGGTACGATTATGCCCGGTATGCGCCTTTCCATGGAAAGTCTGAAAACCAATACCGCCAAATTGATGGAAGTGGATATTGAGGTACCAGATACCTACCTTGGCCAATCCACGCGCGAATGTATTCAGCGGGGGCTTTATTTTGGACATCTTGGCGCTTTGCGTGAAATTATCGGCGGCTATAACAAAGAATTGTTCGCCGGCGAAAAGGCAACTGTTGTCGGCACGGGCGGTTTTTCACAACTGTTCCGCGAAGAAAAAGTATTCGATGTTATTCTGCCGGATCTGGTTTTGCAGGGTATTCGTCTGGCGTTTGAAAATTCAAAATTAACCAACGCACGGCAGCAAGCCGTCTAGACGGCGTTATTTCGCCAGATAAACTTTTTATTTTTCGGCATAGGTCGCCGTTCTGCGCTTGCGCGTCAGCTCGATGATTCCAAGGCGGGTAAAGCCGTGGACTTCGGCGGATCCTGTATCCCATGCCAGAAGTTCTTCCATCAGCTCGACCAGTTTGATGCGTTCTGATTTCAAATGCATACCAATAAAATCGACCAGAATGGCGCCGCTGAGGTTGCGCAGACGGATCTGGCGTGAAACTTCCTGTGCGGCTTCCTGATTGACGGCGGAGGCACTGGTGCCGTTGCCTTGGTTGACGTCGATCATGATGACGGCATGGGTATGTTCGATGATGATAGAGCCGCCACCGTTCAAATAGACAACAGATTCCTCAAGTGTCGAGATTTCTGAATAGATATCGTGGATTTCAAACAGTTTTTGGCTGAAGTGTTCTGGCCGGAACAGGCGCAAGCGTTTGGAGGTGGCAAGCGCCGGATCATGTTTTGCGCACCAATCCGTCATTTGTGCCAGCACGTCTTTGTTGCCAACATGGATATGCTCGAAACAGCGGGCGCCCAGATCATTCAAGGCGCGGACGAGGGCCGTGGGGCCGGCTTTGATTAAGCGTGGCTTATCGCCCGTTGCTTCCATCGTATCGGCAATGCGCTGCCATTCGGCGCGGAGCATTTTGGCCTCGCCCAGCAATTGTTCTTCCGTGGCGTCTTCGGCATTGTGCTGCACAATCCAGCCGCCTTTGCCTTTCAGGCGAGACGTGAATTTCAAGACGCTGTCATTTTCAATACGGCTGGAGATGGTAACTTGTCCGGCCACGGGGCTGTGTATCAGAAACTGGCCCATAATATAAATGAGCATGGTCAGGCGCGGCATTTTGTGATGTTCGCGTGTGGAGGCTTTGCGTGCTTCTGATTTGACCTGCACCATCACCATTTGTCCGGGGGTCAGCAAATCGGCAATACCGGAACGGTCGGCGGCGGGGCCTGCGTTTTGTACATAGACGTGCTTGGCGGGCAAGAGGCCCATCAGGTTATTGCCAAGATCAACAATCGCGGCATCAAGTTTTTTATCAATTTTGGTAACACGGGCAAGGTAGATGGTGCCCCAGCAGGCTTCTTGATCCAGTGCATCAACATAAAGATCGGTCAGCACGTTTTTGCGCATGACGGCGGCGTGCAGGCGGCTGTCTATCTCGTCAATAAAAAGATCAATCCCGCTCATATCCGGCACTCCTTAACATGGCAATCGTTTCGGCCAGTGGCAGGCCGACAATGGCGGTGTAAGACCCACTGATAAAAGGGATAAAGGCGGCGGCAATGCCTTGTATGGCGTATCCACCAGCTTTGCCCATCCATTCGCCGCTATTGATATAGGTGTCTATATCGCTGTTTGACAGTCTTTTGAATTTAACGACGGAAATAACAGGGCGGGTTTGTTGTTTGCCATCTGTGGCGATGACAGATACGGCGCTGATCACACGGTGGCGGCGGCCAGAGAGCAGGGCGAGACATTCGCGCGCCTGTTCCTCTGTTTCCGCTTTGGGCAAAATGCGGCGGCCACAGGCGACGACGGTATCGGCAGATAAGATGATGCTGTCCTTGATGGACTCGCGGATTTTTTCGGCCTTGTCCGCAGCAATGCGGCAGGCATAGGGAATGGGAAGTTCTGTTTTATGTGGTGTTTCGTCAATGTCTGCAGGCATGACAGAATCTGGCACAATGTTCATCTGACGCAGAAGTTCAAGCCGGCGCGGCGATGCCGATGCCAGTATCAAGCGAGACTTGGCGGCGGTCATTATTTGTGACGGAAAGTGATACGGCCTTTTGTCAGGTCGTAGGGTGTCATTTCAACAGTGACGCGATCCAGTTCAAGGATGCGGATTTTGTTCTTACGCATTTTGCCGGAACTATGGGCCAAAATAATATGGCCGTTATCCAGCGTCACGCGGAACATGGCATTGGGCAGAAGCTCTGTCACAACGCCGTCAAAACTCATTAAATCTTCTTTTTCAGACATATTCCTGTGATCTCGATAAAGTTTACATGACCTCGGTGCCACGCATGTGTAGCACATATAAAAGACTAAATAAACGGCGTGCCGTCAATTTGTCCAAAATCACCTTGTTTTCCAGACTTTCGGCCAAAAGTTCGGCCCCTTCGTCATGGATAGAGCGACGGCCCGCGTCAATGGCTTCCAGGCGGTGAATCTGGCCTGCACGGGCTGTTTTATAGAAATTATCGCATAAAATCACATAGTCGTGGATATGCTTCTTGAGCGGGCTGAGCGGTAACGTCATTTCGGTCGTGGTATCGGATACGCGGCATTTGACCCGCATATACAGACGGTCTTCGGTCAGCGCCAGTAAAAGCTGGTAGGGGCCACAGGCGTTTTCAGGTGTGGTCAGGCGAAAGCTGTTTTCGGCCAGCAGGTCGGAAATGGCTTTGTGGCGTTCCATCTCAATATCGGCGCTGCGCGTGCCAGCATGGCTGCCATCTAGCAGGATATCAATGATCCGGCCTTCGTTCGATTTTATATCAGCAGTCGATTGGGGCATTATGCAGCTTCGTCTTTCAGACGTTCCAGCTTGGCGCCGACGCCGGAAAGTTTTTCGACAATATTTTCGTAGCCGCGATCCAGATGATAGATGCGATGCACAGTCGTGCTGCCGCTGGCCACAAGCCCTGCGAGGATCAGCGAGACGGAGGCGCGCAAATCAGTCGCCATCACATCAGCACCTGTCAATTTGGGCACGCCGCGTACAAGGGCGGATGACCCATGCACGTTAATGTTTGCCCCCATGCGGATCAATTCGGGTACGTGCATGAAACGGTTTTCGAAAATCGTTTCTGTCACCATGCCCGCACCTTCGGCAATCGTCAGCATGGACATCGCTTGTGCTTGCAAATCTGTCGGAAAACCTGGGTAGGGTTCCGTCATAATATCAATGCCGCGCAGACGTTCACGCACGCGCTTGACGGTAATGCTGTGGCTGTCTGCGTTTACTGTCAGGTCTACGCCAGCTTTGTGCAGCGGTTCAATCAGGTAATCAATATGGCGTTCATCGGCGTGGTTCAGCGTCAAGGTGCCGCCTGTCATGGCACTTGCCATGATAAAGGTGCCGGCTTCAATCCGGTCAGCAACAACGGTATGCGTTGTGCCAGAGAGGGTGTCTTTGCCGTGAATGGTAATTTTATCCGTACCCAGGCCTTCAATATCCGCGCCCATGCTGATCAGGCATTCGCCAAGGTCAACAATTTCTGGTTCGCGTGCGGCATTGAGTAAAACGGTTTTGCCTTTGGCAAGTGCTGCTGCCATCAAAAGATTTTCTGTAGCGCCCACAGATACTTTGGCGAAATGGATCGTAGCACCTTTTAATCCGCCTGCGGGTGCTTTGGCATTAATGTAGCCATCTTCCAGTTCAATTTCCGCGCCCATCAGTGCCAGACCATCGATGTGTAGATCGACAGGGCGGCTACCAATCGCGCAGCCACCGGGCAGAGAAACGCGTGCTTTACCGTGGCGTGCCAGCAAGGGGCCCAGCACCAGAATACTTGCGCGCATTTGGCGAACAAGTTCATAGGGGGCTTCACAGCTGGAAAGTTTTCCGCCATCCAGCACCATTTCTTTGGTCTTTGAATCGTAACTGACAGTCACACCCAGTTTTTTGAGAACGTCTGTTAAAGACTCAACGTCTTTCAGGTCGGGCACACGTTTCAGTGTTAGCGGCTGATCTGTC
>JBGTNC010000042.1:0-9747 GCA_041743265.1 Alphaproteobacteria bacterium
AGAAACAAGCGCCACACCATGGGTGCAAAAACTGAAAGCAACTCTGGCAGGTCTGCCGGATGTCAGCATCACGATCAAACCGTCCATCACAGATCTTTCGACGCCTTATCTACTGGACCAAGTACTGGGTGCCGGCAAAGAAACAAAATCCATGCCGAAACTGGATCAAGATTTTGCAATTTCCACTGCGCCTGTCAAAACAAACGACAACCTGCGCTATCCTACACAGCGCACACAAGCACCCAAAAAGCCGCGCGGTCCGTAAAGCCGATACCGCGCCCATAAAAAAAGCCGCACAATCCGTGCGGCTTTTTTTATACAGGTAAACAATCAATACCCTTTGTTATCTTTCGCTGAGCCCGTAATCGCTTCGCCAGCGGCTTTCGTATCACGGCCCAGGCCTTCCATGGTGTTGCAGGCGGAAAGCGGCAGCAGCAAAACTCCAATCAGTCCAGCGCACTGCATAATCTTTTTTACTTTTTTCACAGGTATATCTCCCTTTGGAAAATCACGATGGCCAAGAATATCAGCAAGGCCGCTCTAAAATCAAGGCTCTACCGCTGACTGTACCGGCGGCATGTCTTGCTGCTGCGGGGCTGGCGGACGACGATCTTCTGCTCTAGGGCTACCCGGTGGGGAGCGCATCGGGCGGCTATCACCACGGCGCTCCAGCCTTTCCGCACGATCGCCGCGCATACCGGGCCTGCCGTCGCGATCCATACGGCTACGATCCATCCGCTCTTGCTCGTGGTGATCTGTACCCGATATATCGGGCCCATGGCCTTCTTTACCGCCACGGCGGCGCAAGGGACTCATTTTTTGTAAAATCTCGCGCCCTTCGGGGGAGAGTTTTTCCAGGACAGCGCGGCGTGCGCTATACATTTCCCGTAAAAGGCTGCCCTTTAATTCGGTTTCTGCCTGAATAGCTGCATCCAGCGCCTGCTGGTCAAACGGCTCCGCCGACATGGCGGCCATCACGGATTGTCGTGCGGCATCCATCTGACCTTTCATTTCATCAAACGTCACACGATGCGCTTGTGTGGCAGCGCTGACAATATCACGGTCTGGCCCCGACAAGGCGGCGCGCAAGGCTTCTTCACGTTGCTGCCATTCCGCGCGACGGGCTTCATCCGGACTTTGCGCAGCGTCTGTAATCTGCACCGGTGGCGGCTCAGATACAGCATTCCCCAACATAAGCCCTGCCATAAAAAAATTGGCGGAAAGGGACAAGAACAGCGCCGCTGCCAGAATAATGGACGTTTTATTCAACACCATTTAGAAAATTCCTCCGTCATAAATATCTGCATCACTGCTCATCAACTGGTCTGCCGAATAATAGACAGGATCCAGCAAAATTTCTTTTTTCTGCGAAACGGGCTGGGCGCCAATCATAAAGCCCAGCAGCGCCATCGCCAGAAGCCCGCCAGACGGCGCAAAAATATAAGCAGGGCGCCAGCCAAAGATTGTCCATGCGGGCGGCAGCACAGGATCTGCTATCGATTGTGCAGCAGGCATATCTGCTACCGCCTGCATAATACGGGCTTCCAGTGCGCTGACATCAGGCAGCGCACTTTCGGCTTGCCTTAAAGCATCATCTAGCCGCACTTGCTCTTCCAATACCGCCGCTGCTTGCTCGCTGGTTTTCATCAACGCCACAGCTTCTTGCAGTTTTTCGCGCGGCCAGCGCGATAAATCGGCCGAGTATATATCTATCAGGCCCTTAAACTCATCAAGCGTCATCATGACATACCTCTTTCAGATTTTTCGTTCTGTTCATCTTGTAAAAGATCACGTAGTTGTTTGCGGGCGCGCACAAGAAGAGATTCAATTGCCTTGACGCTGATCCCCAACATATCTGCCGCATCTTTGTTTGAGTAATCTTCATAAAAGCACAACACAAAAGCGGCTCTTTGGCGCTCTGGCAGTTCTGCCAGCGCAGCCAGCACACGGCCGGATTTTTCTCGACTCTCCATCCCCGCTTCTGCATTGGGCGTTTCATCCGCGCGTTCTGGCAGGGCATCAATATCGGTAAAGCGGTTTTTACGCTTTTCATCAATACAGAGGTTGAGCACAATGCGGTAAAGCCATGTTGTAAAGCGCGCACCTGCCTGTTTGGGGTCTTGCCAGTTGCCCGCGTGTTTCCAGACACGGATAAAGGCTTCCTGTGCCACATCTTCCGCAGCCCCTGTGCTGCCCAAGATACGCGTTGCCAAGCGCACTGTGCGCGCCAGATGCCGTTGCATAAGCAGGCGAAAGGCGCGTTGGTCGCCATCGGCAATCTTGTGCATAAGCTGGGCATCATCATGCGCCTCATCCACGGTTTGGGTTATTGGGGCTGGCTCCTGCATCCGTTTTCCTGCTGGGGGGTTGCGTAACGTTTGTATTTGCACGTTTGCTTTCTCCCTGACGTTAAACGGTTTTTGGGCCCATACCAAGATGTCACGGCTCAAATCCGTAAATCCTGCGGTTTTGCAGCATTTTTTCGGAAATAATGGGAACAATTGCTTTTTATAAGCCTTTAGCGCAGGGTTTACAGGCCCTATTGCGTGACACGAATAACGGCAGCAATGCCCCACAGTTTAAAAGTTCTTTAAAAATCAAAGGAGTACGACAATGACCCGCTTTTACCGCCCCCTGATGGCCCTGCCCGCCTTGATGCTGGCTGCAGGATTAATGATGCATAGCCCGGCCAAAGCCGAAGAAAACAGCGCTCCCTCAGCCCAAGAGGCCACCGCCCCCAAAGACGGTAAAAAATTCGACCGTAGCAAACGCGGTGAAAAAGGCGAACATGGCCGCAAAGGTCATCACATGCTGTCGCCCGATGAAATTGACAAACTTGGCGGCATGTCTTCCGAGGAACGTCACGCATTTTTCAAAGCCAAAAAAGAAAAATTCGAAAGCATGAGCGAAGAAGAACGCGCAGCTGAAAAAGAAAAAGCCAAAACGGCATACGAATCCATGCCAGCCGAGCAAAAAGAAGCCCTAAAGGAAAAACAGACAAAACTGCGCGAATCCATGAAAGCAGATTTCAAGAAAAACATGGATAACATGTCACCCGAAGATCAGGCCGCCTTCCAGAAAAAAATTGAAGAGCGTAAAGCCATGATGGACGAGAAAATGAAATCCATGACGCCAGAACAACAAGAACAGTTTAAAAAAGAGATGAAAGAGCGCCGCGGTAAACGCCATACACGCAAGAAAGAAGCCGCGCCAGCTGCTGAATAACACCACCTAGAAAAATCAAGCCGCAGGACAGGGTTATGCCTTGCCTGCGGCTTTTTTATGGCTTAATAATGCGGGCATGAGCAGAACAAGCAATAAAGTATTCTTCGATAATGGACACGGCCAAAAGCTGGCGGGCATTCTGGATGCCCCCGCACATACGCCTTTGTTCTATGGCATTTTTGGCCCGTGTTTTACCTGCCCGAAAGAAACCCATGCCGCCGCCAAAACCTGCCGTGCCTTGGCAGAAGATGGCGTGGCCATGCTGCGCTTTGATGTCACAGGTGTAGGTGCCAGTGAAGGCAACGCAGAAAACACAGATTTCACCACACGGCTAGACGATTTGCGCGCGGCTTATGCCTTCTTGGCTGATAATTATGCCGCACCTAAATTATTGATCGGTCACAGCATCAGCGGCACTGCTGCTTTAAGCGCCGTGCATGACATGCCAGACATACAAGTCATGGCCACGATCGGATCACCCGCCGATCCGTCAGCCATCATCGAAAAATTCCGCCGCCTGAACGATATTGAAGAAGACGCGCATGGCGCCACACTAAATGTGCTTGGCACGCATCACCGTTTTGGCAAAGGTTTTGTTGAAAATATGCTGTCACAAAGCACAGCAGATGACACGACGAAAATAGACCGTAAACTTTTTGTGTTCCACGCGCCGCACGATGCCATTGTACACTTTGATAACGCACATAAAATTACCAGCCGTGCACCGGAAGGCGCTGGCGCCGAGCTCATCACGCTAGACGAAGAAGCCACGCATTTATTCGAAAACAGAAAAGAAGATGCGTTATTCGTCGCGGAAACCTTGATGCAATGGTGCCGCATGCACCTGCAACCATAAAAAAACGCCCCGCTATATTCTGCAGGGCGTTTTTTTATGGTTTACCGGTTAACGGCGCGGGCCTTTTGGCCCTTTGTTATCATTGCCAGGCTTAGGCTGGCTACGGCCGCTTTGCGCATCAATCAGCGCATCGCGAAAAATACGTTTCAGACCTGTCAGCTCAGGCTCTTTCTGCAAGACGCGTTGGTCCATTGCCTTCTGGTCACGCACAATGGCGTTCAAATCTTCTTTTGTGCGGTTGATGGGCAGATCGGACGGCGTATAGCGACCGATTGTTCTTGTATACATTTTGCAAATTTCCAAAGCAGCAGGAGACTGTGTATTCGCCCCCAGTTTGGAAACAGCCGCAATATAATCCATGACGCGATCACCTGTCGGGTACTTGTCTTTTTCTTTCATGGATTTCATCGTAATAGAGCGTGTCGCAGCGAAAGCACTGCTGACATTATTTTCAGCATCCGCTGATAAATGCTCTTCTTTTGCAATTTGCACAGCCAAGTCACGCGACTGCTGCGGCGTCAGGTCTTTTAGCAATCCCTTTTTATTCATGTCAATCACGCGGTCAACAGCGCGGGATGTCCAATGGATAACGTCGCCTTTATGCACCACGTTCATATTACGCAAATCGCTAACATATTCAGGGAAGGTGCTATCGGCACCATAGCGCTGATAATGACGGATCATGGCATAAGCATCGGCCTCGCATTCGGCTTTGTTGCCGAAGCTGCTGGTTTTCATGCTTTGCTTGTCAATGCTCAGCATGGTCACGGCATGGCCCAGCTCGTGGTCCAGCACATAACGGTGCCACATTTCTGTATTGTTATATTCCTCGCGCATGATTGGAAATTCACTGTTGAGCAGCGGGTCGTTTGACACAAAAATAGATTTCATTAAAGACGCGCTGAATTCATCACCCGCCGGAATAACGATACGACCGAAAATCTGGCTTTCAGCTTTGTTATTGAACTGCGATTCCGCAATGTTCACGCTACACGGCAGCTTGCCTTCAAACATGCCGAGTGAAAGCGATTTTGCAAAACCCATTTTGGCGCCTGGGTTGCGCGCTTGCAGATCTTGCAATTCGGGCGCAATGCTCTCCACTGCTTCTTTGCCTGTGGCGAAGGCCTGATGGTTCAAGATGAACACATCTTTTTTATGTTCAGGAAAGTCTTGATAAAATTCTTTGATCGCGGCTGCCAGATTGAGGGATGGGCCACCTGCATCATCTTCAGGCCTGCGTACAATGCCGAGTTTCATCTCGTCTCTCCTTAATATTGATCTATGGGGAGTCAGACTTTAGGAAAATAGCACCCGCTTGTACAGGCAGCCCGCAGTTAAAAACCGCCTTGCCTATGCAATTTAAAATATTTGAATATGGTTATGGATAAAAAGACCGAAAATGCTGCACAGCACACAAACCCTGCCGTGCTATTTCAGCTTTTGCATGACCTTGAGGTAATTGGCCTTGATCTGCTCTTCACGCTTATGACGGCCATCTTGAATCACCCAGCGCCCGCCCGCCATCACGTGGCGCACGGGGGTCTGTGCCATGGCAAAAATAGCCGTATCCAGAATATGATCCCGCAATTTTCCCGACATCACAGCCGCATCCGCATCCAACACCAGAAAATCTGCACGATGGCCAATTTCAATGCGGCCACATTTACGGCCCAAGGCTTGCGCGCCGCCTTGCAATGTTTTTTCAAACAGCATAGCGCCGACGGATGGCAAATCATGATCTTTTAAAAGTGTGCGCTCTTGCCGCAACAAACGCTGTACGTATTCCAGCCAACGCAATTCTTCCGTCATGCTCACACTGATATGGCTGTCGGAGCCAATGGCGAAGCGCCCGCCTGCCTCGAAATATTCCATGAGCGGAAAAATACCATCGCCCAGATTGGCTTCCGTCGTCGGGCATAAACCGGCGACCACACCAGATTGCGCCAAGCCTTTAATCTCATCTGTCGTCATGTGTGTGCAATGGATGAAACACCACTTATCATCCACACTGCCGTTCTCCAGCAACCATTGCACAGGGCGTTTTTGCGACCATTCCAAACAGCCTTCTACTTCGGCCATTTGCTCGGCAGCATGAATATGAATGGGCGCATCCGGCAGCAAGGCACGCATTGCCGCCGTGCCTTCCGTCAGCATATCCGGCGATACCGCGCGCAGCGAGTGATGCGCAAAACCAATATTAATTTGTGGTATATGCTGATATTCCGCGTGTAGCGTTTCAACAATACGCATGACATCAGCCACGCTATTGATAAAACGTTTCTGCCCTTCTGCAGGTGGCTTTTCACCAAACCCGCCATAGGCGTACAAGACGGGCATGTGTGTAATGCCGATACCCGTTTCCAGTGCCGCGCGAATGGTTTGCTGTGACATGATCGCGCGTTCGCCATACGGTGTACCGTCAGGCTGGTGGTGAATATAGTGAAATTCGCCAACGCTGGTATAACCGGCCTTGAGCATTTCCACATAAACCTGCGCGGCCAGTGCCTCCATATCTTCCGGTTCTAAAAAACCCAGAAAGCGATACATGGTATCGCGCCAATTCCAGAAGGTATCTTTTTTACCGCTCGCCCGTTCCGTCAAACCTGCCATGGCGCGTTGGAAGGCGTGAGAATGCACATTCGGCATGCCGGGGACTAGCGGGCCCGTAATCACCTCCGCACTGCCAGAAGCTGGTGGCTCCGGCTTGAAAGCATCAACGCCCACTATCCAGCCATCTTTATCACATTCAATCAGCACATTTTCGGCCCAGCCATCCGGCAGAAGCGCATTTGCGGCAAAAATCGTTGTCATGGGGTGCTGTTCCTTTAGATCAAAACCTTTTATAACTGTACTGAGGCCCCATTAAAAAGGCAAAGCCATGTTTGATAGTCTTTGGAAAAACCTGAATATCGCCACCATGCATGACGATCATGGCTATGGCATTATCAATAACGCAGCCCTTGGCATTAAAGATGGCAAAATCGCCTATGCCGGCCCCACCGATGCCCTGCCCGCCGCACCCGATACACTCAGCGATTACATTTTTGATGGCGCAGGCCAGTGGGCCCTCCCCGGTTTGATCGATTGCCACACGCATCTGGCCTATGCCGGTAGCCGCGCACATGAATTTGAACAACGCCTTCAGGGTGTTTCCTACGAAGAGATTGCCAAGGCAGGCGGCGGTATTGCCTCGACTGTTCGCGCCGTGCGCGAAGCGGATGAAGATTCTATTTACGAACTGACACTCGCACGTTTCAATACGCTCTGTGCCGAAGGTGTCACCACCTTTGAAATCAAATCCGGCTATGGACTAGACACAGAAAACGAGAAAAAGTTATTACGTGTTGCCACTCGCCTCTGCGATGATACGGGATATCGCATTCAGCGCACCTTTCTAGGTGCACATGCCTTGCCGCCAGAATACAAAAACCGCGCCGACGATTATATCCAGATGATCTGCGATGAGATGCTGCCCGCCGTGGCGCAAGATCAACTGGCCGATGCGGTAGATGCTTTTTGCGAAAACATCGCTTTCACCACAGGACAAGTGCAACGTGTATTTGATACAGCACGCCGCCTGAACCTCCCGGTTAAATTACATGCCGAACAGTTATCCAACCAACATGGCGCAAGGCTTGCAGCACAATACCAAGCCCTCTCGGCTGATCACCTTGAATATATTGACGAGGCCGGCGTGAAGGCGATGGCAGAAGCGAAAATGGCAGCCGTTCTACTGCCGGGTGCTTTTTATTTTCTGCGTGAAAAAACGCTGCCGCCGATAGATCTTTTCCGCCAATATGGCGTGCCGATTGCGATTGCAACAGACCACAACCCGGGCACCTCCCCCTGTCTTTCCTTGCTGTTGATGCTGAACATGGCCTGCACGTTCTTCAAACTTACACCTGAAGAAGCACTGGCTGGCGTCACCCGTCATGCAGCGCACGCGCTGGGCCTGCAAGGCAGCATTGGATCGATTGCCAGTGGTAAAGCCGCAGACATTGCCTTTTATAACATCAGCCACCCGCGTGATCTTTGTTATATGTTTGGTAATGCTCCCTGTACAGGCGTGCTACAGGGCGGGAATTATCTTTCCTTTTCAAACCGATAACACTCCATTAAGATTTTTTATGCTAGGCTTTATAACCTGCGCTTTTCTGGCTGGGTTTTTACGATTCACGCATCAACAAATCATAGAGTGCATATGCGACATTTTATTATTATTGCTCTTTTGGCGCTGACAATAACCTTGCCCGGCATGACCTCTCGCGCACAGGCACAGCAAGCGGCGCAAAAGCCCTCTGGGACACGCGCTTTACCGCAGCATTTGGAAGGCTATATTCAAGCACAGATCAAAACGGATGAAGCCTATTTGGCCATGGTGGATGCGGCAATCCGCAATCCGGCAAAAACAGACTGGACAAAATTACGCCAAATATATCCGGATACATCTTTTTATGAAGCGGCCGGCGGCAAAGAACTTGCCAACCTTGCCAAACAAATGGAAATACTGGCCACCAAGGAAAACACGCCGGGTGGTATGTATGCCTTTAAAACATACCTTCGCGAACACTATGCAAGTGTGGGCGCGCATGAAGCGGCACTGCGTGTAGCAAGCACGCTTAAAACAAAAGACATTGATATTGCTAGATCAAACTATGCGCTGCGCAATTTGATCAATAGCATTGTTCGACCCGTTGACGGCTTGACACAAAAGAACGCCTTCCGCCTGATCAGCTTTGAAGAAATGGAAACAGTATTACGGGTTTATTTCAAACTTTCCGGTCTTAAAGAACCGCAAATCAAAATTCTCGATAACCAGCCTTATGCACTGTACGACATTCTTGATTTTTCTACGCAAAAATCAGACACCTATTACTTCTTTATCGACACCCGCATGATGGGACATGAAGGCGAAAAGAAAATCGCGAAAATGGCAGAGACCAGCACACCAAAAGCAGAAAGCGAAAGCGATAAAGCCTATATGGACCTTGTCAAATCTGCCGTTGCTGACCCGGCAAAGGCAGATTGGGCCGCTTTACGGATGTCCTATAGCGAGTCATCACATTATCACCCCTATATTGGTGAAGAGCTCTGGGATGCCTTAACCAAGGCCGCTGTAGAAGTGCGCGACACAGGTGACAAGAAAAGCAAGGCACGCTATGCCGCTATTTACCAAACGCACTTCGGACACTACCGCGCACAGCAACATGTTGCGCAATTTCACCAATCACATAAGCTGGACTTTCTCAATCTTGACCTTGCCAAAACAGCTTCGCAACAGCTGGTGCAGGCCCTGATGCGCACAGGCGACGGACGGTCACCGGAAACCGCCTTTAAGGTGATTGATGTTGGCGAGGAAACGATGATTTTACAAGCCATCAACGCACAATTCAGAAAACGTGACGTGCAACAGGTCAATGGCGTTTATCTCGACATCTACGATATTTTAAATGCCCGTGGCCGCAATGCCGCGATGTATTTTAATGTCGACAAGCTCATCAAGTCGAAAAATTAAACACGCTTAACGCCCGTAAGTGCGTTGCCCCCAATCCAGCATGGATTGCAAGACCGGCTTTAGAACTGTTTGCAGCTTAGCGGCTTTGTCAGGGGCATAAGGATAGGGCAATTGTTCTTGCATATAGCTATCCCAGACCAGCTCCTTTTGC
>JBGTNC010000043.1:0-1863 GCA_041743265.1 Alphaproteobacteria bacterium
GATGCAATTGCCGCTGGGGCTGGATACAGACATCCGCGAAAAAGGCGTGAACCTTTCCGTCGGGCAACGGCAACGGCTGGCACTGGCACGCGGTATTTTTGCCGCCGAACAATCCGACATTATTTTGCTGGATGAACCGACCAGCAGCGTGGATTTGATGACAGAAGCGCAAATCTTCAAAAACATTTTCACACATTTCAAAGACAAAACGGTCATTGCAACCTTGCACCGCCTGCACCTGCTGCCGATGTTCGAGCGCATTATTTATCTGGATGGCGGCACGATTGTGGCAGATATGCCTGCGAAAGACGCTTTAGCGACTCCCGGGCCGATCCGTGATATATATATGGCCTATCAACAAAAGGAATCCTGACCCCCATGACCGAGAACAATAGCGCCAACAATAACGCGGCCAAACCTGCCAACAAAGGCATCACCCGCCTCGTCCGTGCTTTTGGCTATTCGGTAGATGGATTGAAATCCACCTTCGCGCGCGAAGCGGCCTTCCGGCAAGAAGCGATGGCTGCCCTTGTTATGGTGCCTTTGAGCTTTTTTGTGACCAGCGATGGCGTTGAACGCGCCTTGTTGATTGCTGTTGTCTTGCTCGTGATGATCACGGAATTGTTGAACTCCGCCATCGAAGCCGTAGTAGACCGCGCAGGGCTTGAGCGTCATGCACTGGCCAAACACGCCAAGGATGCGGGCAGTGCAGCGGTGCTCCTTGCCCTGATTCTGGCCGGCATTGTCTGGTTGGCCGTGCTGACATAATGTCGTAAGAAAATTATTACTGATAAATCAGCCGGATACCCCTATTAGGGCCCATAAAAACACCGCAGATTCAAGTTGCCGCGAGGGTATGAATGCGTTACTCCTATTCTTAAGGCTGGACTGTATTCACCAACGATCGATTTTCGACACGGCTTAGAGCACACCGGCTACCCACTAACAATGCCGCAGGGATATTCCTGTGACATTGGACGAAACTGACGACAAGGAGAGACTGGTATGCCAAGCGGTACCGTAAAATGGTTTAATACAAAAAAAGGTTTTGGTTTTATTGTTCCCGATGACGGCGGCAACGATGTGTTTGTACACATTTCTGCTGTTGAAACATCCGGCATGCAAACCCTGAACGAAGGCCAAAAAGTTGAATTCGAACTGGCACCCGATCGCCAGGGCCGTATGACAGCTGTCGAACTAAAAGCTGCGTAAGGTTTTTTACGGATCAAAAAGCCCCTGAACAGGTTTCAGGGGCTTTTTTCTTATTTACTCACAACATCGGTGTTTTTCATGCTGTCTTACCAACATATCTATCATGCGGGCAATTTTGCCGATGTGCAAAAACATGCTCTGCTGGCACAAGTGTTAAAAACACTCGCCGCGAAACCGCTGCCTTTGGCGGTGCTGGATATGCATGCCGGTCGTGGCAAATACAGCTTGACCGATAGCGAAGCCGAAAAAAACCGCGAGTTTGATAACGGCATCACGGCCCTGTGGCCGCAGCGCGACACACTGCCCGCTTGCTTGAAACCCTATATGGACATTGTGGCCAAGCAAAACCCGGATGGTGAATTAAAAGCCTATCCCGGCAGCGCCCTGATTGCGCGCGAATTGCTGCGCCCTGCCGACAAACTGACCGCCATCGAGCGCCACCCCGGCGAATATGAATTTCTGCGCCAAGCACTGGCGGGGCGTCCGCATACAACCTTGCTGCAAGACGACAGCCACAAAATGCTTGTCGATAAAGTACCCTTTGCAGAACGCCGTGGCGTTGTGATTTGCGACCCCAGCTATGAAATCAAAAACGAATACACAGATATTCCCAAACGCATTTTTCAGGCTTGGAAAAAATGGCCGCAGGGC
>JBGTNC010000044.1:0-6675 GCA_041743265.1 Alphaproteobacteria bacterium
GAAGATACCGATGCCGGTGGCATTGTGTATCACGCCACTTACTTGCGATTTGCGGAGCGGGGGCGGACGGAGATGCTGCGGGAGGGTGGCTTTGAACATGCCGATCTTTTCAAGGAACAAGGCGTTGCCTTCGCCGTTGTATCTCTCGGGATAAATTATCGATTACCTGCCAAGCTTGATGACCTTTTGGTCGTCAAAACCCATATCTCCCGTCTCGGCGGGGCCAGTATGGATATGGTGCAGGATATTTATCGGGGCGATACGTTGATATGTGAAATAAAAGTCACACTGGTCTGTATTGATAAGGGCCTAAAAGCTGTTAGATTACCGCAAGTCGTCCGAGACTTATTTAAATCAGAGGGTTAAAGAGGAAATTATGGATCCGACCACCGCAATTCAGGCCACACAGCTGGCTGGTACCGTTCATCACGATTTTTCCGTCTGGGGGCTGTTTTTACAGGCCGATATCATCGTCAAGACGGTGATGGTCATTCTGGGCGCGTCGTCGATCTGGAGCTGGGCGATTATTTTCGACAAGTGGATCACCTTCAAAAGTCTGCATATCAAGGCCAATAAATTTGAAACGTCCTTCTGGTCGGGGGAGGCTTTGGAAAAGCTGTACAAAAAAGTACAAGCCAAGCCGAATGATCCGCTCGCCCGTATTTTTTGTGCGGGTATGCATGAATGGAAATTGTCAGCAGATGGCAGCGGCGGTTTTGATGGCGATCTGCGTGCAGGTTTGCAACAGCGTATCGACCGTTCCATGGCGACAGGCATTAGCCGCGAAGTCAGCTTGCTAGAGCGCTACATGACATTTCTGGCAACCGTGGGCTCGACCGCACCTTTTATCGGTTTGTTCGGTACGGTTTGGGGAATCATGAATAGTTTTGCCGCCATTGCCGGGTCACAAAATACAAGCCTTGCTGTGGTCGCCCCCGGTATTGCGGAGGCTTTGTTTGCAACGGCGATTGGTCTGGTCGCGGCCATTCCGGCGGTTGTGGCTTACAACAAATTTTCCACGGATCTGAACCGGTATCACGACCGTATGGATGCGTTTTCGACTGAATTTAGTGCCATTCTGGGCCGTCACTTCGAACAGGGTGGGCGGCGTTAATGGGCGTTAAACTTGGAAATTCGGGCAGACAGCGCCGCGCACACGGGGTGATGGCAGAAATTAACGTCACACCATTCGTGGATGTCATGCTGGTGCTGCTGGTGATTTTTATGATCACAGCCCCCTTGCTGACAACCGGCGTGATGGTAGATATGCCCAAAGCAGATTCACAATCCATCGGCCAGCAAGATAACGCACCGATTGAAATATCGCTGGATAGCAAAGGCAATATTTATATTGGCGAAACCAAGGTGACACAAGACCGCATGATCGGCATGTTGCAGGCGATTGCGACGGAAAGCACAGACAAACGTGTCTATATCCGTGCAGATCAACGGCTGGATTACGGTCTGGTCATGGAAATTATGGCGGCTGTGAACAATGCGGGCTTTAACAAGATCGCGTTGGTAACAGATTCCGCAAACGCGAAAAACAAGAAGTAAAATAAACACCCATACAGGTGGGGGAAATGCGTACATCGGCGCTCACCATGTCTACAGGCTTTCATGTCGCGGTTATTGCAGCCGCGATGATCAGCTTGCCGTGGTTGAAAAAAGATTTTGATATTCCGCCGCCGATTATTATCGAGTTTGTAGATGTCGGGCCCATAACGCAGACCACGAAACAAGCGCCGGTCTCCACGCCCAAGCCACCAAAAGAAGAGCCGAAGAAGGAAGAGCCACCGCCACCTGCACCCAAAAATACGGCGCAGGATGCAACGCCACCGGCACCGAAAAAAAATACACCGGAGCCGAAAAAAGAAGAGCCTAAAAAAGAAACGCGGCCCAAGGTAGACCCGAACGCGCTGCCCGATAAAAAGAAACCGCCGAAGAAGGAAGAAAAGCCCGACAAAGCGGCAGAGCCAGACCGTGATTTCAGCTCCGTCCTGAAAAACCTTGCCGACCCGAAAAAAACACCCGCACCACCTGCGCAACAGCCGGATATGGGGTTGGAGAGTAAACCCGTGGAAGGGCATAACGCACCACTGGGCCAGAAGATGACGATGCGCGAAGAAGACGCGCTGCGCCGCCAGTTGGAGCGTTGCTGGAACGTGCCCTATGGCGCGAAGGATGCGGATAATACAAGCGTCGAAATTTTTATGGTTATCAACCCCGACCGTACCTTGCGCGATGCGCGCGTGGTGGATTCGGGGCGGTATAACCGCGATACATTCTTCCGGGCGATGGCAGACAGTGCCTTGCGGGCGGTACGCAATCCTTTGTGCTCGCCTTTTGAACTGCCTGCTGATAAATATGATGTTTGGAAGACGACAACAGTGAACTTTAATCCCAGTCAGATGTTCTAGTTACAGGGAACATTTAGAGGACAATCATGAAAAAACTTTATGGTATTTTGGCTTTGGTATTTGCAGCGGCTTTGACGCTGGCCGCAACACCGGCTTCGGCAGATTTGAAAATTGACGTTACACGCGGTCGCGCAGACCCGATGCCGATTGCCATGCCTGATTTTAAAGGCAGCACAGCCGAGGATAACGAGCTGGGCCGTAAAATGGTGCAGGTGATTAATAACAACCTGACACGCTCCGGCTTGTTCCGTGTGATTGACCCGCGTGCCTATATCCAAGATTCCATGGCCGCACAGGCGGGCCCGCGCTTTGGCGAATGGCGTGCGATTAATGCGCAAGCACTGGTCACAGGCGTGTTGAGCAAAACAGGCGATGGCCGTACCCGCGTTGAATTCCGTTTGTGGGATGTTTTGGCTGAACAACAAATGGTCGGCATGGCCTATATGACGACGCCGACCAACTGGCGCCGCATTGCCCACATTATTTCCGATGCGATTTATAAACGCATTACAGGTGAAGAAGGTTATTTCGACAGCCGTTTGGTGTATATCTCCGAAACAGGCCCCGCCAATGCGCGTGTGAAGCGTTTGGCGATCATGGATCAGGATGGTGAAAGCCACCGTTATCTGACGGATGGCCGCACACTGGTGCTGACGCCGCGTTTCTCGCCGACCGAACAAAAAATCACATACATGGCGTATTACAACAACAAGCCGCGTGTATATATCTATGACATCGACAGTGGCCGTCAGACCGTGCTGGGGGATTTCCCGGGCATGACTTTCTCGCCGCGCTTTTCGCCGGATGGTCGCAAGGTTGTGATGTCGTTGTCTAAAAACGGGAACAGCGATATTTATACACTGGATCTGGGCAGCCGCGCTGTCACACAGCTGACACGTGATAATTCCATTAACACCAGCCCCAGTTTTGCACCCGATAGCAAACAGGTGGTGTTTGAATCCGACCGTGGCGGCACACAGCAGTTGTATGTGATGAATGCCAATGGTTCGGGCGTGAAGCGCATTACCTTTGGTGACGGCCGCTATGCCAATCCGGTATGGTCACCGCGCGGGGATTTGATTGCTTTTACCAAAATGCTCAAAGGCCAGTTCTACATCGGTGTGATCCGCCCCGATGGCTCGGGTGAGCGTTTGATTACGCAGTCTTTCCACGTGGAAGGCCCGACATGGTCACCCAATGGCCGCGTCTTGGCGTATTTTAAAGAAGCACCAACAGGTGCGCGCCGCACAGGCCGTTCTGCGAATATCTATACCATCGATTTGACGGGGTATAACGAACAGCGCGTATCCACACCGTTGGATGGTTCTGATCCGGCGTGGTCACCGCTGAACAAATAAGCGTGATATGAAACCAAAAAAAGCCGCCCTATCATGGGCGGCTTTTTTAATTGTGGGGGCGACGGGTTTAGCGCCAGTCATCAGACCCGCCTGTGCGCAGGCGACGGAATTTTTTGGGCAGCGGCATGTCGATCACGATGTCACGATCCCGAAAGACGAAAAACAAAAGATATCCCAGTAAAAACCCGCCGGCATGAATGACCCAGACAGTCAGATGCTGCAACAGCGGCAAGTCGGGAATAGCCTTCAGCGTGCTTGCCGGATACCAAAGGCTTGCCAATAAATCCGCAAGCAAAAACAGGCCAGGTAATAGTTTGACGCTGAAATTGGTTTCTTCAAAAAACCAGATAATGTTGATTTTGATTTGGGGGAAACAGGCGATATAGGCGCCGGTTACCGCAAAGGCTACCGTACCAAGGCCTGCAATGGCGAGCGTATTACCTTCCGGCACCAGCCATGTTTGCGCGGCAAGCCCCGCATACCCGCAGATAAAAAAGAAAATGATGTAGCGAAAATGCCCTGTGGCATATTCGATGTTATCGCCCAGCATCCACAGCATGTAAAGGTAGAGCGCCATTTGCCAAGGGTTTTGGTGAATGAAAAGGCTCAGGCCAAAAGATTTAGCAAGGCCAGCGTTGAACGGGAAATGCGCATCAAGCGGCAGCATAACGTTTTGTAGGGCATGCAAAGACATATCATGGTCTTTGACCAATGCAAAAATAAGCATGGCAACAGACAAGAGGATAAACGTCCAGTTAACCGGAGAAGAAGACCCGTGCGGGTTATCATCACCCAAAGGAATGACAGGCATGTTTATTTTTCCCGTGTGCAGTGACCAACATAACAGGCGAAAGATTCCATGACGCGCTGGTACACATCCCGTTTGAAGGGAACGGCATAGGTCAGCAGCTCATGCAACGGCACCCATTGCCAGCGGCCAAATTCGGGGTGGCTGAAGGCATCCAGTTTGATATCGCTATCATCGCCTAAAAATTCCAGCGCAATCCATTTCTGGCGCTGGCCACGGTATTTGTTATCCCAGAGTTTACGGGCGGTGGCGGGGGGGATGTCGTAGTAAATCCATTCTTCGATCATGCCGAGGATTTTGGCATTGCGGGTGCCGATTTCTTCTTCCATCTCGCGGAAGACGGCAAGCTCCATATCTTCGCCGTCATCAATGCCACCTTGCGGCAATTGCCACGCGCCAAGGTTATCGAGCCTTTCACCGACGAAAACAAAACCTTGTTTGTTAAACAAGGTAATGCCCACGCCCGGGCGATAATAAATGTCATCATGGGTGGGGGTCAGTACCATTTTGTCTGTCTGCGTCATTGATGATTGCATCCTGCCAAAGGGTTGAAGGGGGCACCAGGCGGAAACCACGGCGGGCCAGCGTATCGGCCCAGCTGCCCAGCGTGTTAAATGTCACGGGGTAAGGGTGGACGATACCGACAGCATAGCCACGTTCCGCTGCAATTTTTTCGAGTGCGACCAATTGCAGACGAATATCGTTTTCACTGGCGATCACATCCACAATCACATCTGACGATAGATAGGGGAGCTTTGATCTGCGCGCGGTCACTTCTGATTGTGCGGTGCCTGGTGCGCCGGGGTTTTCAATGAAGAAAAGATTTTTTTGTTTCAGGGCGGTAAAAACGGGGTGCAAATTCGCGCTGTCAGATAAAAAGCGTGAACCCATAAAATTCATACTGCCGGTAATATGCGGACTGCGGGCGAGTAGCCATTCGATGTTTTTTTGATTTTCGCGCGTGCTGTTACGGCTGAGCAGTGCTTGCGGGCCGGGGTCATCTTTCGGGTAGGTGGTGGGCTCCATCGGCAGCAGCAAAATGGCATCGCGCTTGTCTTTGATGGCGCGATCTACGCTCATCTGTAACTGTACGGTATAAGGCGAAAATGCCATGGCCACAGGGGCGGGTAACTCGCTAAAGGCGCGTTCTGTCATAGAGGCAGAAAGCCCCGCATTGGTCATGATCAGGGCAATCGTCGGCTGCTGTTTGCCATTCACGGGGACAACGGGCGGCAAGTCTGGCAGCTTTGGCATATCCGGCGGTGTCTGGCTTGCGAAATCTTGCGGTGATTTATCGGTCACAGACGTGATGGCGTGTGGAATGCGGCTGTTCCAGCTTTCAAGCGTTTTTTGCTGTGATAGCTTCAGCCCGAGGCCGATGAGGGCCACCAACAAGATATAGGCGCAGATCCCTTGTAAAAAACGATTTTTGTACAAAGGAGACAGGCGCGACCAAAAGGAACCGCCGGTAGATGTGTCGTTCTCGCCTGTATCCATACGTTAGGGTTGTCCGGTTTTTTTCTCGTTAACTTTGTTGGCATCGGTCGTTGTCAATGTTGCACCGGCCTGTGAGTAGAGCGAAATGCCTTGCAGCAAGTCGACAGCGCGCAGCAACTGGTAATCGTCTGTTTCTTTTGCTGGTGTGCCTGTTGCCTGTTTGCCGGGGGCAGCAGGTTTGTTGGCTTCGGGTGCATCCTTTTTCTGCTCGCCTTCTGGCAGCAAGGTGGGATCAGCCACTTTATCGTCTTCTTTTTTCAAGCCGTTGCTGATGGCACCTTTCAGGTCTGCTTCATGCACTTCGCCGAATTTGCTTTTTTCTTCCACCAGCTTGGCGCGTTCCACCACGATATCAGGTGTAATGCCAGTGGCCTGAATGGAACGACCGGAAGGTGTGTAGTAACGCGCGGTTGTCAGCTTGATAGAGCCGCCGCCCGGTACATCCAGCAATGTTTGCACAGAACCTTTACCAAAACTTTGCGTGCCCATCAAAATGGCACGTTTGTGATCTTGCAATGCGCCGGCCACAATCTCGGAGGCAGAAGCGGAGCCGCCGTTGATAAGAACAACAACGGGCAGGCCCTTGGCCAGA
>JBGTNC010000045.1:0-10991 GCA_041743265.1 Alphaproteobacteria bacterium
TTTGCTCACCACCCGACAGCAGCGACAGAACGGTCAGTTTTTTACCCGGCGGCTGTGCAAAAATTTCCAAGCCCGATTCCAGCGGATCATCTGCTTCCACCAGTTTCAGGTAAGCGGAACCACCGTTGAACAGGCGGGTGAACAGTTTTTGGAAGTGTGTATTTACGGTATCGAAAGCGTTCAACAGACGCTCGCGTGCTTCTTTGTTCAGCTTGTTGATGCCTTCACGGAGCTTGTCGATCGCAGCGACCAAGTCATCGCGCTCGGTTTCCATGGTGGTCATCTGGTCTGTGATTTCTTGCGCTTCAACTTCGGCGCGCAAGTTGACGGGGCCCATGTTGTCGCGTTCGCGCAGCAGGCGTTCCAGTTTGGACTGCCAGCTGTCAATTTCGCCCAGCTCTTCCACATTCAGTTCCAGCTTGGCGACCAGTTCTTCCGGTGTTGAGCTGAATTTTTCATGGATGCTGGCTTCAATGCCGCTTTGGCTGTGCTGCGTTGTATTAACGCTAGCCTGTGCCATGGCGCGTGCTTCGCGTGCATCAGACAGGGTGCTTTCAGATGCGCGCAATACACGCTGTAATTCATTGGCGCTGTTTTCGGAGATGGACAGGCTGTCAGCCGCTGTTTTACGTAGGGCTTCTGCATCGGCAATGCCGGACATTAGCTTTTGTTTTTCAGCTTCAATCTGCGCAGGACGTTCTGCCAGTTCTTCCAATACTTGTTTGGCTTGCGTGATGCGGTCATCCAGCTCCAGCAGGCGCAGATCAATACGCTCCAGACGGGCGTTCCAGCTTTGAACATCCGTATCAATCTGTTGCAGGCGGCGGTTGCGGTTTTCGCCAGCACGCTGGATTTCAGCATAAAGCGCTTGCTGATCTGCCAGTGCTTGACGTTGCTCGGCAAGCGTTGTTTTCAGGGCGGCAATACGCTCACGGCTTTCTGCGGTATCGGGCAGGCTGTCCAGCATTTCACGCGCATCGGACAATTGCGTGGTCAGGCTGTCAATTTCCTGGGTCGCGTTGTCGATCGATGTGGTCAAGCTCGACAGCTTTGCTGTCACGTCTGTCAATTGGTTGGTGAGGGCCGCATGGCGGCGGCGCAGGGTGTTCAGGCCTTCTTCTGCTTGACGGAAGGCTTGGCGTGCGGCGTTTACGGCATCGACTGCGGCAGCGCGTGTTTGTTTCGCTGTATCCGCATCACCGCGCACTGTTTCCAGTTGCGCGCTGACAGTTTCAATTTCTGCTTCGAGATCTGCCAGACGGTTTTTCTGTTGCAGACGGATCGCGGCGGCATTTTCTGCATCCGGTGTGACCACCAGACCATCCCAACGCCATGCGCCACCATCACGGGTGACAAGGCACTGGCCGGGCTTCAGTTCAGCCATCAGGCTTTCTGCTTCTGCCGATGTATCAACAATACCGATCTGTGACAAAATACGGCCCAGTGCTTTCGGCCCTTGAACAGACAGAGAAAGCGGGCGGGCATTGCCGGGCAAGCCGGTGGCGTCTGCATAATCAGGCAGTTCGCGCCAGTAAATAGGCGCATCACCATCAAGCGCTGCTTGCAGATCATCGCCCAAGGCAACGGCCAGCGCTTTTTCAAGGCCGCTATCCACGTTCAAAACGTCGATGACAGGCTGATAGCCTTCTTGCGGGTTTTTCAAGATACGGCGCAGGGCATCTGCTTCTGCGGTCAACTGACCATAGCTACGCTGTACGGTTTGCAGCGTTTCGTTGGTGTCTTGTACACGCTGGTCTGTGGCGGCGCGGTCTGCTTCTGCGGCGTCAAATTGCGTGGTGGTTTGCTGGTATGTTTGCTCGGCTGCGATAATTTCGCTGTCCAGCGTTTCCAGCTCTGCCTTGCCGGGTGTATTGGCCAGCAGTGTTGTGTGTTCTGATTCCAAAGATGATTTGCGGGACTGCTGATGATCCAGGCGGCGTTGCAAATCTTGCATCTGGCGGTCTGCTGACTGACGTGCGGCATCTTGGCCTGCAACTTCTTCTGTCAGTGTCGTCAACTCGGTTTCGCTTTTGGAAACAGTGTTTTGAATTTCATCACGGTTGATGCGTGCTTCTTCTTCGTGGCCGGACTGCTGTTCGGCGTCGGAGATCAGTGCTGCACGTTCAGCGTTCAAGCGCGTGGTGGTTTCATTGGCTTCTTGCTTTTGTGCTGTCTCGTGGCCAACGTCTTGGCTGTATTGCATCAGCAAGGATTCAGATTTTGTGCGCTCTTCTTGTACTTGACGCTCTTCGCTTTCCAATCCGCCATAGGCCAGTTTCAGGCGCTGCAATGCGGCGGCAGCCTCAGCTTCTTTCTGGCGCAGTTCGGGCAGTTGTGTGGCGGCTTCGGTCTGCTGGGTGGTCAGCGTGGTAACTTCGAGCGTTTTTTCACGCACGATATTTTCAGCTTCTTCAAATGCGCTCAATGCGCCGGCAACAGCTGTCTGGCTTGCTTGCCATTTCAGGAACAGCAAAGAACCTTCGGCCATTTGAATGTGGCCAGACAAGTTGCGGTAGCGGGAGGCTTGGCGGGCTTGTTTTTTCAAGCCGTCCAATTGGCTGTTCATCGCGCCCATGACGTCTTCAACACGCAACAGGTTGGTTTCAGCCGCGCGCAGTTTCAATTCGGCTTCGTGGCGACGAGCGTGCAGGCCGGAAATACCAGCGGCTTCTTCCAGTACCATACGGCGCTGGGTGGGCTTGGCATTAATCATGTCAGCAACGCGGCCCTGAGATACCAGTGCAGGGGAGTGTGCGCCGATAGAGCTATCGGCAAACAAGAGCTGCACATCACGCATACGCACGGTCTTGCCGTTGACTTTATAGGTGGAGCCAACTTCACGTTCAATCTTGCGCGAAACTTCCAGCTCGTCCGAGCTGTTCAGCTCGGCAGGGGCCGTGCGGTCAGTGTTATCAAGGAACAGCATCACTTCTGCCGTATTACGGGCGGGGCGGAATTCCGTCCCGTTAAAAATCACGTCATCCATACCAGACGAGCGCATGCGCTTGGGAGAGTTTTCACCCATCGCCCAGCGCAGGGCTTCGACAAGGTTGGATTTGCCGCAACCGTTGGGGCCGACGATACCTGTCAGGCCTTGACCGATGTCAAGTTCGGTTGCATCAACGAATGATTTGAAACCCGTAAGACGGAGTTTTGTGAACTGCACCATATTGATTATCTCATATTCAGGAGTTTATTGACGGTCTCGATCATTTCAGTCGGGCTATCAATACCGGTGATCATCTTCACGTTTTCGTTTTTCTGTGTATTGAAAACGAAGCTTGGCGTGGATTTGATACGGTACAGGCTTTGGCCTTCACGCAGGCCAGCCAATACGGCGCTTTCCAGCTCGGCGTTTTGCATACAAGCGGCGATGAATTCATCATCCATGCCTGCCAGGTTACCCAGTTGGGCGAGGGCCTTCAGCGTGTTTTCGCTTTTGGTCCAGCGTTCTTGGTTTCTGAAAATAACTTCAACGAGGTCGAAGTATTTATCTTCCGGTGCGCAACGCGTCATCATGGCAGCGCGCAGGGCGAACTGGTCGAGCGGGTAGTCACGGAAAATCAGGCGGGCTTTGCCGGTTGCCAGCAACTCGCGTTTTACTTCCGACATCATTGTGTTATGGAAGTTTGCACAATGCGGGCAAGTCATGGAGGCGTATTCAATAATCGTGACCGGTGCATCCATGTTGCCGAGGATGCGGTCTGCCATGGCAGCGCGTACATCAACGGTCAGCTTTTTCGGGCTGGCCAAAAGGCTGCCTTCGTTTTCAGCCGTGGCTGTTTCTGTAGCGGGTGGGATATCGGACGAAGCAGCTTCGGTTGCAGGCGCCTCTGTCTCTATCGGGGTAACAGCGGGGATGGCTTCTGCTGTTGTGGCATCTTCTGTATTGTCGCTGGCCACAACTTCTTCTGTTGCGGCAGGTTCAATCTCTGCGACGTCGACCATGTTTGCTGTGTCTTCTGTTGTCGCTTCAACAGCCGCTGTTTGTGTCGCCGGTGCCGTTTGTTCAACGGCGGGACGTGTCATCAGAAATGCCCCCGCGCCGATAACCAACAGGACCACAAGTATGGCGAGACCGCCTTTGCTTTTCATGGAATTTCCCCTTCGCGTATAGCCACAGTTTGCCTGCGGCATTTATAATGTTTTCAAAGATGTAAGAATCTGCGGTGATTATATGCTTTGATAAAGACAAAAGGCAATATAACTTCACGGGTTATGAGTAACTTTTTCAACAAATTTCAATATTTTAGTTGAGAAAAAGAGGTTAAAATATTGTACCTGAACTAAAAAAGGTCTATATCAGAAATATGAAAAAAACTTTTGTAAAAATGCACGGTCTTGGTAACGATTTTGCCCTTTTTGATGGGCGAAAAGGGCAGCCGATTTTCTGGCCTGCCGAAAAGATTCGTGCCTTGGGTGACCGTAATACGGGCGTTGGCTTTGACCAGATGGTTATTATCGACCCGCCTAAAATCCCGGAGGCAGAGGTTTTTATGCGGATTTTCAACGCCGATGGTGGCGAAGTCGGGGCTTGTGGCAATGCAACGCGCTGTGTCGGGCATTTACTGATGCAAGAAACTGGCAAGGATATGGCCGTCATGCAAACGGTAGCTGGCCTTTTAAAAGCTGCGCGCGCACCTAAAAATGCTGTGACAGTGGATATGGGCCCTGCTCGACTTAAATGGCAGGAAATCCCGCTAAATAACGAAGAAGACACGCTTTCTATGAATTTGACGATCGGGGTATTGAAGAACCCTGTGGCTGTGAATGTGGGTAACCCCCATGCGGTTTTCTTTTTGCAAACGCTGGATGACCTGCCGTTGGAAAAGCTGGGCCCGTTGGTCGAGACGCATCATATGTTCCCGGAAAGAACAAATGTTGAAGCTGTCGAGGTACTGAACCGCCAGCGCATCCGTATGCAGGTATGGGAACGTGGCGTGGGCATTACCCGCGCTTGTGGCACGGGAGCATGCGCCGCTGTTGTGGCCGCTGTACGCCGAGATCTGACCGATAGGGAAGTGACGGTAGAGCTGGCAGGTGGGTTATTAGACATAAATTGGCGCGAGGGCGATGGCCATGTCTTGATGACAGGGGCGGTTGCTGAAGTTTACCGTGCCGAGCTCGCTGAGAGTTTTATGGAATGACGCCTGTTTTTGCGGATATCCCAAGGCATGGCTTTGGTATTTTTCTGGTCGTGGCGGCGTCTCTGACGCTGGCGGTCATGAATGCTGTTGTCAAATGGCTGACGCTGGCAGGATATGACACTTTTCAGATTATTTTCTTTCACAGCGTGATTGGCTTTACGTATGTGCTTGCTTGGCTGGTGTTTACCAAAAATCTGCAATGGGTCAGGCGGGTCCGGCCCTTGTTGGCGGGGTATGTGCTGGCGGCAGTGGGGGCCTGTTATTCCCTCTATTTTGCCTTCGGGCATGGGCAATTGGCTGAAATCAGTACCATTGTGGCGGCAGCGCCCTTGTTGGTGGCTGTATTGTCTTACTTTTTTCTGGGGGAGCGTTTGACATCATGGCAGGCGGGGCTTGCTTTGGTGGGCTTTTGCGGCATTTTGATGGTGCTGCAACCCAGCGCGCAGATGCACATCAGCATGGCGGCTATGGCAGCGCTGTTCGGGGTGTTCTGTCTGGCCGCCAGTCAGGTATTGGTGCGTAAACTCAGCCGTACGGTACATACCGTGGCGTTTATTTTCTACTTTTATATCGGCGCCATACTGGTGGCGGGTAGCATGATGACGTGGCAGCCAATCGCAACACTTGATATGCCTGTGATCTTGCTGGGCGGAACGGCAGATGTCGTGGCGCTCGTGCTGATGTACCGTGCCTTTCATTTTGCCCCTGCATCGCTGGTAACGCCGTTTCAATACACAAACATTGTCTGGAACGCATTAATCGGCTATCTCATTTGGCAAGAAGCGCCCGGCCTTTGGACCCTTTTGGGGGCGGCTGTGATTATCGGTGCTGGCATATTGTTTACCCGATCGGCGCTGGTGCGCAAGACGGAGACGGTTAATGGATGAATTGAAAATTATCACCCGCCCGAAAAAACCGGACGGCGAGCATGAACATAAAGAAGAAGTGATCGAGCTTCCGGATGCCGAAACCCAGCTGGCGCAGCAGGGCAAGGATGGCCCGCGCGTGATTACCTTCGGTTGTCGCCTGAATATCTATGAATCCGAAGTGATGAAAGAACATGCGGCGAAGGCCGGATTAAAAGACGCTATTATCATCAATACCTGCGCCGTCACATCGGAAGCAGAACGTCAGGCGCGCCAAGCTATTCGCCGCGCACGGCGTGAAAATCCGGATGCGCAAATTATCGTGACGGGTTGTGCCGCACAGGTGAACCCCGATGGCTTTGCGAAAATGCCGGAAGTAAACCAGATCATCGGTAATGATCTGAAGCTGAAACAAGAAACATGGCTGCAGCCGCAGACAGAGCGCGTGATCGTGAACGATATTATGTCGGTCAAAGAAACAGCGCATCACATGATTTCCGGTTTTGAATCCCATGCACGTGCTTTCGTGCAGGTACAAAACGGTTGTGACCATCGCTGTACGTTCTGCATTATTCCCTATGGTCGCGGCAATTCACGCTCGGTCCCGATGGGGGAGATTGTCGATCAAGTTAAAAAGCTGGTCCAAAGTGGGTATCATGAAGTCGTACTAACCGGCGTAGACATTACATCTTATGGCCCTGATCTGCCGGGCCAGCCGCGTTTGGGGCAGATGATCCGCCGTTTGCTGGCCTTGGTGCCGGATTTGAAACGCTTGCGTTTATCTTCCCTCGATCCTGTCGAGATTGATGATGATCTGTGGCGCTTGATTGCGGAAGAAGAACGCTTTATGCCGCATCTGCACCTGTCGATGCAGGCGGGCGATGATATGGTTTTAAAACGTATGAAGCGCCGCCATTTACGCGATGACCTTTTTGCCGTGTGCGACAAAGCGCGGTCCTTGCGCCCCGATATTGTTTTTGGCGCAGATATTATTGCAGGTTTTCCAACGGAAACGGACGAGATGTTTGAAAACACCTTCAATGCTGTGCGGGGTTGTGATTTGACTTTCTTGCATGTCTTCCCGTATTCGCCGCGCCCTGGCACGCCTGCGGCACGGATGCCGCAAGTAGAAGGTGGCCTGCGTAAAGAACGCGCCAAGCGTTTGCGTGAACTGGGTGTCTTGCAGGTTGAAAAACATATTGATGCATTGATCGGGCAGGAATTATCTGTGCTGGTCGAAAAGGGCAACAAGGGCCGCACACAATATTTTAGCGAAGTGCAATTGGCGCAAGATGTGCCGACAGGGTCGTTGATCCGCTTTCGCGCAACAGCCGCCGATAATGGCTGTCTGACAGGAGACGTTTTGTAATGTGGTTCTTTAAAAAGAAAAAAGAAGAAACGCCGCAGGAGCAGGAAGTACTTGTTGGCGACAAGGTAGGGGCGGATGCCGAAGATGCGCCAATTATTGCTGAAACAGTGGCAGGCATGCCTGTTGCCGTTGCGCCAGAAATTGCAGTTACAGAAGAACCCGTAGCAGAGCAGCCACAAACACAAGCCGGATGGTTTCAAAAGTTAAAAACAGGCCTCAGCCAGTCTTCCAATAAAATCACGGAAGGCCTGACCAGTATCATCACCAAGCGCAAGCTGGATGATGCAACATTGCAAGAGTTAGAAGATCTTTTGATTACCGCAGATTTGGGGCCTGCAACGGCGGCACGATTAACGCAGGCCATTTCAAAAAACCGTTTTGGCAAAGAAGTCAGCGTTGAAGAAATTCGCGCGGCACTGGCCGAAGAAATTGAAAAGATTCTGCAGCCTGTAGAAAAGCCGCTGTTTGCGTCGGATGAAAAACCTTTTGTCATTTTAATGATCGGCGTGAACGGTACGGGCAAAACAACCACGATTGGCAAACTCGGCCAGCAATTTACCCGCGAAGGTAAAAAAGTCATGCTGGCAGCGGGGGATACGTTCCGTGCCGCAGCTGTAGGCCAGTTGAAAGTATGGGGGGAGCGGATTGGTTGCTCTGTCATTGCAAAAGACGAAGGCGCCGATGCTGCTGCCTTGGCCTTTGAAGCGCTAGACCATGCCGATAAAGAGAATGCCGATATTTTGATGATTGATACAGCAGGTCGTTTGCAAAACAAGGCAAACCTGATGGAGGAATTATCGAAAATTGCCCGCGTTCTGAAGAAAAAGAATCCCGCTGCGCCGCATGCAACACTTTTGGTGCTGGATGCGACCGTGGGCCAGAATGCCCATAGCCAGCTGGAGCTTTTCAGTCAAATGATTGACATAACGGGCCTGATCGTGACGAAGCTGGATGGAACCGCCAAAGGCGGCGTCCTTGTCTCACTTGCAGAGAGATTTGGTTTACCAGTTCATGCTATAGGTATAGGAGAAGGTATAGATGATCTTAGGCCGTTTTCTGCGGCCGACTATGCCAAAGCTATTGTGGGGTTAGACAACATTGCTTATCGGAAATAAAGCGCCTGCACCAATTCGCGACGGGCTCATGACCACCCGCAGTTTTACCGATGCTGGTAAAGCACTGCACTGGGTACGCGAAATTTACAATCACAACGTGGCGTATTTGCGCCATACGTTCGAGCAGTTTTCAAAAGGGCAGTCGGATGAAGAACGCGTGCGCGCGAATTATCCCTACCTTGAAATCACCACCATGCGCGGGCCAAGTGTGGACAATCGTTTGTCCTACGGCTTTTTGTCGCGCCCCGGTACATACCGTGCCACGCTGACGCGTCCTGATCTCTATCACAATTATTATATGGAGCAGTTCACACTGCTGTTAAAAAACCACCCCGAAGCAGAACTGGAAGTAGGGGTAAGCGATACGCCGATCCCGCTGCACTTTGCGCTGGGTGACCAGTTTCATTTGGAAGCAGATTTATCTGTTGAACAAATGGCCAAGCTGCCACAGTTGTTTGACCAGCCTGATCTGTCAAATATGGATGATACGATTCCAAATGGTACCTTTCAGCCGGGCGACGGTGAACCTGCGCCGCTGGCATTGTTTATGGCGCCGCGTGTGGATTTAAGTTTGCAGCGTTTGAAACACTACACAGGCACATCTGCCGAGCACTTCCAGAAATTTGTGTTGTTCACAAACTATCAGTTTTATGTGGATGAGTTTGTGCGTGATTGCCACGAGATGATGGCACGCGCACCCGAGGGTAAAGATGTACCGGCCAACCCTATGGACTACCTTGCTTTCGTAGAGCCCGGTAACGTTGTCACGCATAACGCCAATTTGGCGGAAGTCCCTGCATCAACAGGGCAACGCCCACCGCGTTTGCCACAAATGCCGGCATATCATTTGAAACGTGCCGATGGTATGGGCATTACGCTGATCAATATCGGCGTGGGGCCATCTAACGCCAAAACAATTACAGACCATGTGGCTGTTTTACGTTCCCACACGTGGTTAATGCTGGGCCATTGTGCTGGTTTGCGTAATTCACAAAAAATGGGTGACTATGTATTGGCCCATGCCTATGTACGTGATGATAACGTATTGGATGAAGCGGTGCCGCTTTGGGTACCTATTCCGGCCTTGTCGGAAGTACAAGTCGCGCTTGAAAAATCGGTGTCTGAGATTTCAGGCCTCAAAGATTACGATCTCAAGAAAATTATGCGCACAGGTACGGTTGCAACGGTCAGTGACCGTAACTGGGAATTGTGGGAACAAAGTGTTCCCGTCTTGCGCCTGAGCCAATGCCGTGCTGTGGCGCTGGACATGGAATCGGCCACCATTGCCACCAACGGTTTCCGCTTCCGTGTGCCCTATGGCACGCTGTTGTGCGTATCGGATAAACCTTTGCACGGTCAGCTGAAGCTGCCCGGCATGGCGGATCGTTTTTATCGTGAACGTGTTGACCAGCATTTGAAGATTGGCATCATGGCGGTAGAGAAAATCCGCGCCATGGGATCGGGCCGTCTGCATAGCCGTAAACTACGCAGCTTCACGGAAGTGGCCTTCCAGTAAAATTTACTTCGGCTTACGCACGGGTGCTGTTGGGTAATTTGGTTTATCCAGTTCTGCCGTGTTGTCCGGATTTTCCAGCTTTTCGATGCGCGTGAGCGCATCTTTCAACGCAGATTCCAGTTCATTAACGCGGGCCTGCAGTGCTTGTGTTTTTGTATCTACCTGCGGTGGTGCAGGGCGCGGCACTTCCATGCGTGGCGGTGTAGGGGGCTTGTGAGCTGCGGGCGCGTGGCGCGGTGCATCCGGATTTTGCGCCAGATATTCCGCGCGGATTTTATCGGCACGTTTGATCATGTCGAGCGTTTCTTCGTCATGAAACCGATGGTATCGAAAGGGCGTCGTTATCCCACGTTGCAGCATGGTATAGACGAATTTGTCGCGGAAATGATAAAGCGCGTGTTCCATCACGTTTAGATGATCAGCGCCATATTCGCCTTCAATCCGGGTTTTTTGTCCTGTATCTGCGCCATGATCCAGCAACGCCGTAAAGGCGACCAGCTTATTTTTACGTAGGGCGTAGTGCAGGCAGGACTGGCGGCTTTTTTCCCAGTTCAGCGCTTCCTTGCCGTATTTTTTGATAAGGCTATCCAGCTTGGGCACATCATTTTTAGTAATCGCCCGAAAAAATTCAGCGCGATCCGAAAAAATTCAGCGCGATCGGCCTGCCATTCCTGCTGGGCTTTTTCTTCGGGCGTCAATTCTTTCGCCGCTGATGTAAACAGGCGTCGTAGCATGATGCGTCTTTTTGTTGTTGAGGGAATAGGTTTACATAGCAACGCCGCGCTGTCAATAAAGGCAGCGTGTTGATTTTATTGAATATTTGAAGTTTTTGGGCGGTAAGGCGCAAACAAAACCCCCGCGTTTTAAGCGGGGGTCAAGGTAAAGACGAAAAAGAGGCAACCAAGTTAAATCATAAAAATTCTGTTAGACGACAACATCCAGCTCGCTGCCGCGGGAACTCGCATCGCGGGTATCTTC
>JBGTNC010000046.1:0-6379 GCA_041743265.1 Alphaproteobacteria bacterium
GCCTGTCGTTGTTGTATATACGCTTTGATGCAGCAGGGTTGTTGTGCCGGTCCAATCGAAGCCTCTGTCGCCTATTCTTCCGTATTCGGCGGAGATTTTTTTTCCTTGCACCGTTATGCCAAGAATATCGCAGATTTGTTCTGGCAGAATATCCATTATGCCAAAAGGCGCGATGGGCTGATAAAGAACTGTTTCCATTAAATGACTTTGGGGGCAATCAGTCTTCTTCGCGCTTATCGGCCCTATTTTGACGGTGAGCCAGCCGCCTGAAAAACGAAAATCAACAGGGCGGCCATCTGATGTTGTGGCATCATAGTTCTTGCTGCCTTTTTCTGTCGGCATTTCCAGCAAGTCCCATCCGAAGGGTTCAATTTTGGGGCGTGAATAAAACATTGCCGTTTATCCGCTGCGTGGGTCGCTGGCTACGTCAAACTGTGCATCGTCCAGCAACGCATTTTCGAATTTGGCGTTATGCAGCTTGGCACCACGGAAATCTGCCTTGCGCAGGTCGCAGTCACTAAAATCTGCGTTGGTCAGGTCGGCATCGGTGAAAATGGCTTCCATCATACGCGCGCCGTTAAAATCGGCATGGCGCAGCCAGGCATTATCAAACCGGCAGGGCAGGTGGTATTGATCTTCGCTGTCGCGTTTGCGAATGGTCAAGGGATTGAAATTTGCACCCTTCAACACAGCGCGGTTAAACAAGCAACCCCTGAAACGGCTGCCGCGCATATCGGCATTGTTCATCTGGCATTTGCGAAAATCGGAAGCATCCAGATTGGCGCCTTGCATTTCAATGCTGCGCAGATCCATTTCGGCGAAGGTGGATTTATTGGCGCGGATGGCGGTCAGCTTTTGCGCGGCAAGGTTGACACCTTTGCGTAAATCTACTGTATCCAGCGTGAGCTGTACGCCCTGTCTGCCGCCTGTTGCCACCCATTGGGTGTGGCGCAGTACCAGTTCATCCAGCGTCATATCGAATTCGGTAATATCATCCCCGATCGTGGCGTCGGTCAGGGTCATGGTAAAATTTGTGCCGGTTTGTTCTGTGTTTTCAAGGTTGGCGCCGGTCAGAACCGCGTGTGAAAAGTCGCTGTCACGCAGATCTGCGCCTTTGAGGTCAACGCCGGAAAGATCCGCGCCGCGCAAGATCGCATTTTTCAGGTTGGCGCCTTGCATATTGGCGTTTTGCAAAATGGCATCGCTGAAATCTGCACTATCGGCATTCGCGCCGACAAAAATGGCATCGGTTAAATCGCTGCCGACGAATTGGGCAGCGCCAGCTTCGGATTCACCGGAGAATTGATCGCCTTCTTTTTTGACTTTGCGTTTGACGATGGTTTTGCCTTCACGCAGATCCGCGCCGGATAAATCCGCTTTTTTCAAATCGGCTTCGTCAATGTCGCAGCCGCGTAAATCTGCGCGGACGAGGCGTGTGTTGTTCAGTTTTGCGCCGCGCAGGTCGCAGCCGAAAAGTGTGGCACTTTCAAACGCGGCATTTGTCAGGTCACCGCCCGACATGACACAGCCACTGAAGTCGGATTGCGACAGGTTCTGGCCAACGAAGGAAAGATGGCTGAGGTCGCGGTCACGTATCACAGCACGCGCGCCGCCGGAGCGGCCGCTTAAAAACATCTGATGCTTGCGGATCACATCGTTCAGTTCCGCTTGCGTCATTTTCTCCAGAGTGTAGTTGTCATCGGTTGGCATTGTAAAAATATATTCCCCGTCCATTGCGATCATCTCTGATAAAAGCAGGGTACGAAAAGTTTCTATATTCTAAGTCTATGATAATTTAAGTCTTTTTAAAAAGACTTAATGCTGGAAAGAACTTATGCGGCCTTATGGCAAGATTTCTGCGGCACATAGCCGGACGGCACAACGCGGGAGGCGGGTTCTGTGTGATATGTCTGGTCATCAAAGAACAAATCCGCGCCAATAGCGGCCAGAACATCCACTTTTTCATACTTGTGGCCTTCTTGCGATGAACGGCCGATCATATAGGCGCCGTCCACAATCTGGCCCCATTCAATCAGGGTATTCATGGGGCGGATCTGGGCCTGACCACTGCGCATGGTGACCAGCGATGTTTCAATCGGGCATTCTTCCTTGGGGAAGGTGGCTTTCAGTGCCTCGATCACAAACAGCACCTTGGCGAAAGGGCCTTCGGGCATGGGTGTTTCGGCCATTTCGCTTTCGAATTTCAAAAAGCCGAGTAAGCCTTCTTTTTGAAAAATTTCTTCAGACTCGCCACCGAATAAAACTTGATCACCGTCAAAAGCAAAATGCACCTTGCCGGATTTTTCGGCAGGAGGGATGACAGGATCTGTCGGCGGATCGTGCAAGATGGAGGCTGCAATATCACCATCCACCGCGCGTTGCACATCATCAGCATGGCGCGAGAGGAAAAGGTCGATGCCGTAGGCTTTCAGCAGCGTTGATTCAACGGGCTTGCCCCCCGTCAGCGCGATGCGTGCGATGTCGAGTTTGTGATGGTCCAGCGAATAACGTGCGCGAATACCGGTTTCAATATTGTTGCGCGAAATCAGCGCCACTTCCACGCGCGGCTTTACCCCCGGGGTATTGATGGCGAGCAATTTCTGTATCACGCTAAAGGCCGTGCCGGGCTTCATAGGATCGTGGCGGCGTTCAAACTGGAAACGGCGATAGGCATCAATGCCGTCATTCACATAGACGTCATGCTCGGCCCTGAGATCGAAAAGGGCAGAGGTTGAAATACCAATCGTCAGCGGTTTGAATAATGAAGTCATTGTCTTGCGCACGATTCCTAAAGTCACATTTTGCCATAAGTTGGGCGGGTGGACTTGTTCTATTTTTAGCCTATTTTGATAAAAAGACAAAGCACAAGGAGCCGCCCAAGCCTGTTTCACAGGTTTAATTTGGTGCTTTGGGGCTTTTCGGGTAATTTTATAAGCCTAATAGATACAGATGTTGCGCCAGGCGTGACAGGAACAGGTACCAAATGACCGTGCTAACCGCAGAGCATATCGAAGATCTTATCCGCCGCAGTCTGCCAGATGCGGCGATCAGTGCTGAAGACATTCGCGGCGACGGTGCGCATTTTGCGGTGACGGTGATCTGGTCGGGCTTTGATAATTTATCGCGTGTGGCCCAACACAGGCAGGTTTATGAGGCCTTGGCAGGGCATGTGGATGATGGCAGTTTACATGCTGTGCAAATCACCACCCGCGCGGGCTGATAAAAATAAGAAAAGGAAACGGTTATGCTTTTTGATGAAAACGAAGAAGTGTTTGAACGCATCCGCCATGACCTGGCGGAGCATGATGTGGTTCTTTATATGAAAGGCTCCGCCGCTTTTCCGCAGTGCGGTTTTTCGGCAGCCGTGGTGCAAATTCTGGATTCACTCGGCGTGGATTACAAAGCCTATGATGTGCTGGTGGATTCCGGCCTGCGTCAGGGGATCAAAGAATTTACCAACTGGCCGACAGTGCCGCAGCTTTATATTAAAAACGAATTTGTGGGCGGCTGCGATATTGTGCGTGATATGTACGGCGCGGGTGAGCTGCAAAAACTGTTGCAGGAACACAAGCTGATCGCCTGATTTTTAGGCGGTCTTGCTCGGCACTTGCGCTTTTAAGCGTTTGTGCAGCATCACCAGATACAACAGTACAAAGTAATAAACATAGAATTCATTCAGCTCTGCCGCACGGTCGTAGAGGCTGATGATCTGTGCCTTGTGCAAGACCTTGGCAAGTTTGGTCAGGATGGTCAGGGCTGCAATCCAGAACAAACAGCCTTCCGGATAAATGATATTGAATTGCTTGGGCAGCACGGCCGGTTTGTACTTTTGCAGCAGCGGAATAATCATACCGCCCACCACAATACCGATGTTGAGCAGCATCTTGGGCTTTTGGTCCAGCCATGATGACGTATTGTGCAGGTTGGTTTCGTTCTGGTCGTTGACATGTGCCCAGAATTCCGGCGTGCCCCATTTTAATATCTGCTGACCATAGCTGATTTCTTCAAGGCCGATGTATAAACAGCCGAGGAAGGCAACGCCTGTCCAAATCATCATATATTTATGCCCGCGCACCTTCAGGAAGCAAGATAGGGCATAGCCCGCAGCAATCAGTGCTGCAAAGGCTTGCATGGTTTCCAGTCCACCGTTTTCGGCGTATAGGAAATCGCGGCCATCTGCGCCCAGCGTGGCATTTAAAACGGCCACAGCAATCGCAAGGAACCAAGGAAACCAGAACCACCACAGTGGCTTGATCGAATATGTATTATTCGGCAAGAGCATGGCGGGGATATTAGGACGGCGCTGGGGGGCTTGGCAAGGGGTGGTTTTGGCGGAAATGCCGCCAGTTTTCGGCGGTGAGTAGCCATGTTTCCTCTTCCGTCAGGGCGGTGTCGAGGAACTTGCCGGGGCGCACGGCCAAAAGCGTGGCACCGCTTTTTTCTTTTAAGCGAGATGACGCGCCGTTTTGCTTGGCATTGCAAAGATGCAACGTGTCGCGGCCTATGGTGTCGAACCAGTAATCATTCGTGGCGTAAATTGCCTCCGTCATCACGCCCAGATTGTGAAAATCACGGGCCAGCCAGAACCCGCACTGGCCTTCGGTTTCGTTCGGGCGCAATTCAATCACGCCGATCAGCGCATCGCCCGCTTTTTCAGGGAAGGTAATGGCCCAATGCAGGCTTTCGGCGGCGTCCGTGCTGTTACGTGCCAGATATTTTTCCGACCCGTCTGCCGGATAAGGCCACGGAAAGCCGGGCCCCAACCAACGGGTGACTTCCCAGTCGTTGATATAACGCATATGTGATTCTGCGTCCGTTGTTTTTAACGGGCGCAAAACCAGCCGCGCAGTTTGAATGACGGGCGGTATCATTACTCGACAGTGACACTTTTGGCCAAGTTACGGGGTTGATCCACATCCGTGCCTTTAACGACAGCGGTGTGATAGGCCAGCAACTGCACCGGAATGGTATAGAGGATAGGCGCAACGAAAGGATCCACTTCAGGGATTTCAATCGTCCATGTGGCGGTGTCTTTCAGTTTTGCGATACCTTTTTTATCGGATAGCAGCAAAACTTTACCGCCGCGTGCGACAACTTCTTGTGCGTTGCTGGCGGATTTTTCGAACAGGCTGTCAAACGGGGCGACCACAATCACGGGCACGTTCTCATCAATCAGGGCGATGGGGCCGTGTTTCATTTCACCGGATGCATAGCCTTCGGCATGAATGTAGGAAATTTCTTTCAGCTTCAACGCGCCTTCCAGTGCAATCGGATAGCCTGTGCCGCGACCTAGATAGAGGACATCGCGCGCTTCGGCGATTTGCTTGGCAACTTCTTGCAATTTTTCGCTGTGGCCCAGCATTTCGGCGACGCGGGCGGGGACTTCGCGCAGAGCTGTGGTCAGTTCTTTTTCGCGGGCTTTATCAATGGAGCCGTTTTTGCAGCCAAGGGCTACAGAAAGGCAGGCCAGTGTGGTCAGCTGTGTGGTGAAGGCTTTGGTCGAGGCAACACCAATTTCTGGCCCCGCCAGCGTGCGCAATACATGGTCGCTCTCGCGTTCGATTGTGCTTTCGATGGTATTGAGGATAGAGGTAATCGTCTGGCCTTGACGTTTCGCGTAGCGCAGCGCTTCCAGCGTATCCAGCGTTTCGCCGGATTGCGAGATGAAAATCGCGGCCCCGCCTTTGGGCATGGGGGCTTCGCGGTAGCGGAATTCGGATGCGATATCCAGCTCAACCGGAATACGCGCCACTTGCTCCAGCCAATATTTGGCAACCATACCTGCATAAAAGGCTGTACCGCAGGCGGAAATGGTAATGCGCGGTGCCTCGGCCATTTTCAAAATATCATCGGGCAGGCTGATGTGGCCCGTGGTGGGGTTGATGAAGGTATTCAAAGTTTCACCAATCACCGCAGGTTGCTCGTGGATTTCTTTCAGCATGAAGTGGCGATAGCTACCTTTGCCCATTAATGCGCCGGATTGCGCGGTGACGCGGATTTCGCGTTTGATTTCTTTGCCGCTCACATCGCGGATGGTGGCACCTTCGCGGCTGACTTCAATACGGTCGCCGTCTTCCAGGAAACAGATTTTATCGGTCAGCGGAGCGAGGGCGTATGAGTCGGATGCCAAAAACATCTCGCCTTTGCCGTAGCCAACCGCCAGCGGTGTGCCAAAGCGCGCGCCGATCATCAAATTATCCTGACCTGTAAAAATCATGGCCAGAGAAAATGCGCCGCGCAGGCGTTTCAGTGATTCATCAACCGCGATCTGTGGGGTTTTGCCTTGGCGCAGGTAAAACGTGACGAGATGGGCGATGACTTCTGTATCTGTATCGGATTCAAAACGAAACTGGGATTCTTCCAGCTCGGCCTTCAATTC
>JBGTNC010000047.1:0-2320 GCA_041743265.1 Alphaproteobacteria bacterium
GCCAAGCCTTCTGTCCATTGCATGAAACGTGCGCCCAGTTTTTGCGACAGCATGGCAAAACCCACCAGCAGCAAAAGCGCCAGCGATATGTGCCGGATAATCTCTGTGTCTATCCCTGTGGCCTGTACAAGCGCGCGGGAGAAAATAGCAAAGGCTGTGAAGGCCAGTACAAAACCGGCAATAACACCCAGCGGCCGCGCCGTGCCACCTGTGGCAGAGGCTGCCAATACCAAAGGCAATACGGGCAGAATACATGGAGACAGCACAAGTCCGATGCCTTCGATCAGGGCGAAAAAATATTGCTGCAACATAAGGGTATCCATAGGGGAGCCTTTTGTAATGGTGTTCTATAAGGTTATTCGCCTGCGGGCTGCGCAAGGTTACAGGCTACGCGCGGGGCATGCTCTCGTCAGGCCTCGGCCTGTGCAAGTGGATAGGTAATAGAAACAACCTCGATCTTTTCGACACCGGCGGGTGTGCGCACGGTCACTTCATCGCCGCTGCGGGCTTTTAGCAAGGCGCGCGCCAGCGGGGAAAGCCAGCTGATTTTACCACAGTTTAAATCCGCTTCATCGACGCCCACAATTTTAACAGTATGTTCGCTGTCATCTGCCTTGGCATAACAAACGGTGGCACCAAAGAAAACTTGTTCAAGCCCTTGTTGCTGTGCGGGGTCTACAACGGTGGCACTTTCCAGCCGTTTCATCAGGTAGCGGATACGGCGGTCAATCTCGCGCAGGCGTTTTTTGCCGTAGATATAGTCACCGTTCTCCGACCTGTCACCATTGCCTGCAGCCCAGTGCACTATTTCGACCACCTTGGGCCGTTCATCGTTGACGAGTACTTTTAGCTCGGCCTGCAACGTTGCAAAGCCCGTTGGCGTCATATAGTTTTTTTGGCCCGCAGGCAGAACGTCAGCGTCATCAATATCCGCTTCTTCCACGTTCTCGTTTTCTGTGACGAAGGCTTTGCTCATCAAACTATTGCGCGCTGTAGAGTCTGTGGCGCAGCATGTTTTGCTCTTCCGGACATTTCTCTGACTCGCGCATGTAATTGTCGCTGGTATCAATAATGCCCTGTCTTTGGCGTCTGCTTTCACGCAGCTTTTCCACCATGGGTAAGCTGGCTGCGATGATTTGCTTCATCAACCGCTCGCCATTCGCAGGGGCTTCCGATTTGTTATACGGGCCAAAGCCTTGGTAGCCGAGGGTTTGGAGGTATAGCAGCATATCCATTTTAATGCGCGGCAGATATTCCTGAATTGTTTTAATGTCAATCGCCACGTGCTGGTTTTCATGGTCGTGTACGACCTTTTCCTTGCAAGGCAGTCCTTTGACCTCTTTCGCAATAAAAATAGCGGGGTAGTAGCTGATGATAAAGGTGGCGCGATCTACATACAGGCATTGGTTTCCTGCGCGATCCGTCAGTGTACGAAAGCTGACGTGGAATTTACTGTCCAGCTTGCTAGTGGTCACACCAAGCAGTTTTTCGCGCTTATCTGTTTGTACCGTAGATTCTTTATCCGCCTGCATCGATTTGCGCAGCGCGCTGGAGCCATAGGTTGTGTTCCAATAAGGTTTTTCGGCGGTGAAATGCACATCGACACGGGGCGGATCATTAACAGGGCAAACGGTAAGCGCTGCCAGCGTGAATGCTTTGGCCGCCAAAAGTGCTGTATCAATACCGAATAAAATCATGCTGTACCTGCTAAACGCGCCGGAGAAAAATACCTTGTTTTAAAGTTTAGTCATCTTTGTCAGCGGCGGCAATTTTTTAAACGGTCTCGGGCGGGGCTTTTGCACGGCAATATGTGGTCCACAGGGTCAACCACAAGATAACCGGGCCAATCTGAACAATGCTCAGTTTTGCCAACAACATGGCGGGGTATGGCAGCAATAGCATAAGCATCCATGTTGTTTTTTCATACGCTTGCCAGCTGCGCCGTTTTGTATCGTCGATAACCCACAACAGGGCAAAAATCAGCACAGCCATGTCATAATCCCAGATGTAGGGTGTAGCGGCGAAACCAGCTAGTACCAGAACCGCCCCTTTCAGCGGGATAGAAATATGGGACTGGCGCCAGATGGTAAAAACGATCCAGCCTGCGCCCAGTGTTGAAAGTATTTGCCCGAGCATCGCCGCCAGAACAGGCAACCCTAATAAACGTATAGCTGAAAATACAGAAGGCATACGGTGCCACAGGCTTTCACCGTTTTGCATTAGGGCACTTTGCATCTGCATTTGCGTAAAAAACGCAGGCCAGATATCCGGCCCCAGCCAAAGCGTTGTGGCAAGAACAAGTGCGCAGACGGTAAGGCTT
>JBGTNC010000048.1:0-4826 GCA_041743265.1 Alphaproteobacteria bacterium
GTTCGTTACCGCAGCAAAAAATATGACGTTCGTAGAAAAGATTCTCATTGTTCATTGGTGCATTTCCCTTTCATCCGTTAAGGTAGGGCATGGGAGTAGAAGCGACAAGATGAATCTTCTGTCAAACGAGACCAGCCCCTATCTGCGACAACACAAAGACAACCCCGTGCATTGGATGCCGTGGGGCGAGGATGCTTTTGCCAAAGCCCGCGCCGAGAACAAACCCATTTTACTTTCTATCGGCTATGCCGCCTGCCACTGGTGCCATGTGATGGCGCATGAAAGTTTCGAAAACACCGATACAGCAAATATCATGAACAACCTGTTTGTGAATATTAAGCTCGACCGTGAAGAACGCCCTGATGTGGACAGTCTATATCAAAGCGCATTAGGTCTCATGGGCGGGCAGGGTGGTTGGCCCTTGACCATGTTTTTGACGCCCGATGCAAAACCATTTTGGGGTGGTACTTATTTTCCGCCGCATGCCCGCCACACGCTGCCCGGTTTTCAAGACGTGCTGCGCGGTGTATCGGAGAGCTTTCATACAGAGCACGATAAAATCAATCATAACGTCAACGCTATGATGGAAACGCTGCAACAATTGCAGCAAGCAAAAGCAGGGCCTTTGTTCACGCCTGAAAACCTGCTGCAAGCCGGTGGTTTGCTTATGCGTATTTTTGACCCTGTACACGGCGGCTTTGCCGGCGGCGCACATGGCGCGCCTAAATTTCCAAACCTGCCTGCACTTAATTTATTGTGGGAATGTTATACCCGCAGTGGCGAGATGCAGTATCTAGAAGCAACCGTTCTCAGCCTGACGCGCATGTGCCAAGGCGGTATCTACGACCATATCGGCGGCGGTTTTTCCCGTTATGCTGTCGATACAGAATGGGTTGTGCCGCATTTTGAAAAAATGCTCTACGACAATGCTTTGTTCATTTCGATTTTATCGGAAGTTTACAGAGAAACAAAACACCCCCTGTTCGCACAACGCGTTGCAGAAACCGTTGACTGGTTGTTGCGTGAAATGTCGATCACGCATGAAGGCACAACCGCTTTTGCCAGCAGCTTCGATGCGGATAGTCTGGATGCTAACGGAGAGTCACTGGAGGGCGCTTACTATGTCTGGACAGCCGGTGACGTTGACACCGCGCTCGGCAGCGATGCAGCGTATTTCCGTGAAGCTTTTGATATTACCAGTTTTGGCAATTGGCCGGAAATGCCGGGATATAATATCCCGAACCGCCTTGCCAATCCGTCATGGCGTGGGCCTGAAGACGAAGCAAAGCTGGATGCCTTGAGCCGAAAATTACGTTTTCACCGCCAACAACGCGCGCTTCCCACACGGGACGATAAAGTCTTGGCGGATTGGAACGGCCTTGCCATTACAGCCCTTGCGCGCGCCGGTTTTGTTTTTGAACAGCCCGAATGGATAAGCGCCGCACAAAATGCTTTCGCCTTTATCGAACAAAACATGATGCAAGCAGACGGCAAACTGAACCACGTCTGGTGCCAAGGAAAAGCCGCACACGCAGCGGCGTTGGATGATTACGCACAACTGGCACAGGCAGCGCTTTGCCTGTACGAAATTACAGCAGAATCTGCATACCTTGACCACGCGCAACGCTGGGCCACGATTGTTTTACAAGATTATGCGGATGAGCCGCGTGGCGGGTTTTATATGAGCCCGAAAGATGCCACAGATCTGCCCATTCGCCCGCAACAGGCAGATGATAGCGCTTTGCCTGCGGGTAATGCCGTTATGGTTGACGTTCTCAATAAACTGTTTGCCTTAACGGGGGATGATACTTGGCGCAGTCATGCCGAGAAAACAGCGCGGGCCTTTTCTGCGCTTTCCGCACCTCAATTTTTTTCCCGTGCCACGCTCTTGCGCTATAGCCTGAACCTAACAGCGCCATTATCGGTTGTATTGGGCGGCACGGCCGGGCAACAAGCTGACTTTATGACGGCGCTTCGCGAAATTTCTGTGCCGCATCTGGTGGTGCAACAAGCAGAAAGCGAACAAGATCTGCCCGCCACCCATCCCGCTTACGGGAAAAAGTCACCCCCTGGCAGCGCCATGGCGTGGATTTGCCCAGGGCAAATTTGCCTGACCCCCGTGACCGATGCCGATACCTTCCGTGAAATGCTGCGCGCCACGCGCGTCGGTCAACACAGGCCCGCTGCCAACGATGGTTAACGGCAGAAGATTAACAACAGGCTGCCAAAGCCCATCATGACATCATAAAAATGCTGCCGCCTTCTTGACCGCACGCAGGAAAGCGGTAGTCTGAACCTGACTTAAAACCCGACAGATTTCCTTTAATCTGAAAAATAAAATTTGGGAGACGACTTCATGCCAGAAATGACAGAAATCAAAGCACAAGATGGCGGCAGCTTTAAGGCCTATGTCGCAAGACCCGCTGGTGACAAACCCGCCCCTGCTGTTGTGGTTATTCAGGAAATTTTTGGCGTTAATCATGTGATGCGTGAAATTTGCAACGGGCTTGCCAAACAAGGCTATGTCGCCATTTGCCCTGATTTGTTTTGGCGGCAGGAACCCGGCATAGATATCACGGATAAATCCGAGGCCGAATGGGCACGCGCCTTTGAGCTCTTTAACGGGTTCGATGTGGATCTGGGTGTTGAAGATTTAAAAGCCACACTGGCGTATATCCGCGCGGATGATGGCACAACGGATAAAGTGGGCACCATCGGATATTGCCTAGGTGGTAAACTCGCGTTTTTAATGGCCACACGATCTGATGCGGATTGCAACGTCAGCTATTACGGCGTGGGCCTTGATGCTTTGCTGGACGAAGCTATGAATATTCAAAAGCCCGCCTTGCTGCACGTAGCAGAAAACGACAAGTTTGTGCCACCCCCTGCACGTGATAAAATTGTGGATGCACTGGCAGGTCAAGACTTTATCACCTTGCATGTATACCAAGGCGTCGACCACGCCTTTGCCCGTATAGGCGGGGAACATTACGATCCGGCCATGGCAGCAACTGCCAATGACCGCACCGCCATGTTCTTACAAAACAACCTAAAAAAATAACGCATTTATACCGAGAACATCATGTCCCGTCAGGAACAACTGCCAGACCAACCCGCTGAAGAACATTTTTTAATCCCACAAAAGGGATTAAAAGAGCTTAGCCTTATGCTGGACGGCAACGGCGTGCGTGCCGATCAAGTCAGGCTGGCACGACATGAAACAATTGTGCACCAGGTGCCCGGTGAAATTATTGTGGTAATGAAGCCCGATATTTCGATCAAACAGGTTAAAGGTAAAAACCCTGTTGGCACAACACTGGGTGATAAACAGCAAGTACTGGCCGATGCAGAAGCCGCTGGGAAAGGGCTTATTGCCGCCGAAGCCGCACAAAAAGAAATCATTGCCGCCATTGCAGAAAAACCCGGACTTGGCTTTGGCGTAGATCCTTTCAAATTCAAAATCAAATCGGCGCACAAAGAATATTCCGTGGTCGATACCTGCCAGAAATGTCACGGCGCAACAATGTCGACCTGCAATACTTGCGCTGGCACAGGCTCTTCTACCTGTACGGGCTGCACGGGCAATGGTTTTACGCAGTGTTCTATGTGCTACGGCTCCGGCCAGTTCCAGAAAAGCGATGGGTCACGCCCCCCCTGTACAAAATGCGCCGGCGTAGGCCGCGCCATGTGTCTGACCTGTCAGGGACAAAAAATTCTACGCTGTGCTGTTTGCAGCGGGCAGGGTAAAATCGGCTGCTCCGAATGTGACCGCAGCGGTTTCTGGACGCATGTTTTTGATGCAAACTGGCACGCTGAAGCGCTATTCGTACTAGACCGTGCCATCATACCGCCGGAAGTACTGGAAGTTGTCGATATGCTAGGCGTTAAGCAACTGGCGACCGAAGCACATGCAGAAATTTTGAAACTGGTGCCGGAACAAAAAGAAGAAAAGCTGATCATCCCCTTTGTGGCCCTACTGCCCATCGCGCAAATTGAATTTACGCTGGAAGGTAAAAACCACCCAGCCGTTGTGGCGGGCTTGAATGGCCGTGTGGTGGAAGTAGAAGCCTTGCTTGATAAACTCATCAAGCCCGGAATTTCAGCCCTGTTAAAGTTATCAAAAGGCCCTATGGCGGTATCATCCTTGATGGCCACGGCGTGCAGATTTAAAGCGATCCGTCAGGTACTGGCAGGCCTTGCGCATCACACCAAGGGCCATGTGTATAAAAAGATGGTCAAAGAATACCCGCTGGTGTTGACAGAGAACTATGCCAAAGCCACCGTCACTTACGCCCAACAGGCGATCCTTGCGTTGAGTGAAGGGCCGCGCTGGCGTGGTTTTGCGGCGGGCTGTGCTGCGGCTGCCGTTATTGCGGCTGGATATTTTTTAAGCCCGATCCGGATAGATATTGCCAAAATGTTGGCCAGTCAAAACCTTGGCAGACATCTGGTGTTGGTAGACGTGCTGATCTGGGCGCTTGGATATGTTGCCACTGTTTTCGCAATCAAGTTCTCTGCCGCCGCAGGTCTTAAAAAGTTACTGCCTGATAGCGTGCAAGTGAAAGAGCGTGGCCTACCGGCCGCTGGTAGACAAGGCATCATCGGCTTGCCTGTCACTTTCGTTTTTTGGCTGGGCGCTGCCTTTTTCGCAACTATCCGACCAGAATGGTTATCTGTTCTCTTGAAAAAAGTGGGACTAGGCTGATATGACAGCAGCACATAACCAAGACTTGCTCAAAGCGATCAAGGCTTTTGATAAAGACGCTATGAAAGCCGCACTAAAAGCGGGTGCTTTTGCCGATACGCCGATGGATGATAAAGGCACA
>JBGTNC010000049.1:0-3345 GCA_041743265.1 Alphaproteobacteria bacterium
CTGGCGGCATTGAATGCGGTACCGGGCCTGACAGCGTCTTTGGGTGTGGGCGGCGAATTGCTGCTGACGCCAGACGAAGGTGGCAGCATCACACTTGCCAATACCAACGGCACACCGCTGAACAATCTGGGTATGACATTAAGCAACGTTGGCCCTACCGCTTTCCGTCAGAACAACTTGGGGCCCTCGGGCACTTTGTCCACGGGTTTGCCCAGCACCAGCGGCATCACCGATTTCAGCCAACGCATGGTCAGCGCACAATCTGCCGATTACACCGTGGCCGAAACACAGGCCACACAAGAAGCAAATTATCTATCCACACTGGAAGCACGCAACAGCAGCATCAGCGGCGTGGATATTGACCAAGAAATTGCGGAGCTGATCCGCCTGCAAACCGCCTATACCGCGGCTGCCCGTATGATTAGCGCCACCGAAGAACTCTTCGACCGATTGCTCAACAGCGTCTAAACAAGAAAGGACGTCGTATCATGTCAACATCAGGTATTTCATTTTTTAGCCAAACGCAGACACAAGTCGCGCGGCTGAAACAACTGAATACAACACTGGCCGATTTAACCCGCCAGTTAACAACCCAAAAGAAAAACGAAACCATGAGCGGTTTCGGTGTGGACTCTCTTGCTGTACAAAAACTGCGCACAGATAAAAATTCGCTGAATACATATCTGGTCAATATCGATACCGTCTCCACGCGTATCCAGCTGATGTCCGACAGCATGACACAAGGCGCCGAAGCGGGCCGCCAATTACTGGAAAGCATCACCACGCAGATCCGCGAAGGTGAAGTAGACATGGAAACAGTCAGCGCCATGGCGCGCCAGCAACTGGGCTTGATGCAAGACATCGCCAATCTAGAGATTGACGGACGCTATCTTTTCGCTGGCAGTAATACGGATGTAAAACCCTATCCGAACGGTGGCAATTTCGACATTACCATGCAAGGGCTGGTAGCAGATTGGCGCAGTGGCGCCATCACAAATACACAGTTTATGAATGCCATCAGCGCGCAAACACCGGCAGATGTCGGCTTTGATCCGGCGTTGACGTCTGCAGGATCAGTCAGTGCGCAGATTGATAAAAACAATAATCTGGATTACACATCCATCGCCAGCAAAAACGGTTTCCAGCAGATCATGCAGGCCTTGGCGATTGCTGCCAACATTACAACCCCACCCGATCCGGCGTTGTCGCCGCCCGGCCCCACCAAAGCGGATTTCCAAGCGGTACTGGACCAAATTTCAACACTGGCCCGCGCTGGGGTTGAAGCGACAGACAGATCCAACGCCAATCTGGGGATTAAGTTTTCTACGCTGAAGTCCGTGCAGGAAAACCACGAAACCGATGCCGCTACGCTTGATAAATTGCTGATCGGCAAAGAAAACGTGGACACCACGGAAGTGGTCGCACAAATTCAGGCGCTACAAACCCAGCTGACAGCATCGTATGAAGTCACAAACGTGGTGAACAACCTGTCGTTGGTCAACTTCTTGTAACCCAAGGCGGATACAGTCCCGCTTAGTTTTTCGGATTGATGTTGAAAATCTTCGGGCGGCGCTTTGTATTGTTATTCACCGGTTCTGGCTGATCCGGTTTTCTTTCTTGCGGCGCTGTTTTCATCAGGTAATGACGGTCTGTCCATGTCGCCCCTTGCAGGGTTTTGAAGCCGACCAGTTTGGGTTGCCCCTTGGTTTCAGGATCTACCGATTTGACGCTGCGTTTTGTGACACGCAAAACATCGCCGTTATCCGCCATAAAAGTTTTTTGGCCGATCTTGTTCATGGCCTCATTACAAGAATTGCGCAGCTTTGTATCGCCATGCACAGGCATCACCACCTTGGCTTTGGCCAAGTTTGCCATTTCAATCAGCTCGGGCAGCCGCGCATGTGCCTGTGAATAGAGCACGGCATCTTTGCGTGTTAAAACAGTCATATCTTTTTTGCGCAAGGATGCCATCAGTCTGGCGTGCTGGCCTTCCTGTCCCGGAATAACCGGCGCACAGAAAAGAATAATGTCTTTTTTCGGATCCAGATGCAGCGAGGCATGATGGCCATCGGCCGCGCGTGTTAAGGCAGCACCGGGGCTACCTTGTGCGCCCGTCACAATCACGACAGAGTTTTTCGGTTTTGCTTCACCCATCTCGCGGATGGATTTGCCCGTACCCAATACGCGCACATCAACTTTCTCACCAATTGAATCGGACAAGGTAAGGCCCGTTTGCTGCAAAGCCGACAAAGATTGCTCATGCGACCAGCCCGCCACCCAGACCGTACGGTCATATTCGGCAGCGACTTTGGCGACAGATGCCACGTTTTCTTCAAAACCGCTCATAACCGCAATCACGAAGCGTTTATTAGGGTGTTCTTCCATCAAACCGCGCAAAGATTCGCGCACGTCTTCTTCGGTGGTCGGCACAATGTCACGATCCGCACCTGTGGAATCAAGCAGCATGAGGTCGATATTCTTGCCATCAATAATGCGTTTGAATTGTTCTTCGTTGAAAGCCGGGCCCCAGATCACGCTCTGGTCCATTTTGAAATCGCCGGGGGTTAAAATATTCCCCTCCGGTGTCTCGATAAAAAATCCGACGGATTGCGGTGTGGAATGGCTAACCCAGAAGGCGGATACTTTAACAGGGCCCTCTTGCACAGGCTTGCCGGGCGCAATCGTGACAATCGGCGGCCATTCGGAAGGATCGAGGCCGGCACCGGCAAATTCCTGTTCCAGTCGTTTTGCCGTATAGGGTGTCGCGTAGATTTTTGGCAGCTCATAGCCCATCAATACCAACATCGGCAAAGCTGCAATGTGGTCAGAGTGGTTATGTGTCAGGAAAATCGCATCCAGCGGATTGGATGGCTTATGCGTCGGGTCATCAAGTTTACGCAAAAAAGAAGACATATCTGGAATAACAGTATCGCAATCCATCAACGCCGGATCTTCCGGACGGCGTGGATCTGCGGACATATTGCCAATATCAAACAAGATATTGCGGGTCTGCTTCTGACCCATACTATCGGTTTCTTCGTATACACACAGGCCGCTATTCATTCCGATGCGGCTCTTGTTATTCCCCCCCAATAAGTGCCAATGCAAAGACCGTTCGTTATCGTCTTTATCTGTCGGGCGATGGGGTATTGTCATCTTAACTTTCCCCCCTTTTGCTGATGGCTTCAGCAGGCATACTGCAGGGTGAAGAGAAAACATCGAGCACCGCATCTTCCTCGGCATGGGAAAGTCGCATCCATGTCCAGAGAATCTTATTGAGCCAGGCCTCGCCCGGCGGTTGCGGTGTATCTTGAAAATCGGGGAGCGCCACAATGAGCTGTCGAA
>JBGTNC010000050.1:0-8409 GCA_041743265.1 Alphaproteobacteria bacterium
ACTGGTGGAAGAGCCGTTTGAAGGTAAAACCATCAATACGCCTTCCATGCTGGCTGTGGAAGATTGTCTGGACGCGCTGAAATGGGCGGAAAGTCTGGGCGGCCTGCAAGGCCTCTTGAAGCGCACCAATGCCAACCTGCAAGCCGTTGAAGCATGGGTCGAAAAAACCGACTGGGCAGAATTTTTGCCCAAGACAAAAGACATTCGCTCCAATACTGCCATCTGCTTCAAGGTCGTAGATCCTTGGCTGCAAGGCATGGATGATGAAGCGCAATTGAAAGTCATCAAAGCAGTCGAGAAGATGCTGGACAGCGAAGGCGTTGCCTTTGAAGTCGCCAACCACCGCGATGCACCGCCGTCTTTCCGCATCTGGGGTGGTGCCACTGTTGAAACATCCGACATTGCCGCTGTACTGGAATGGATTGACTGGGCATACCAGACCGTCCGCGCCGAGCAACAGGCCAAAGCCGCCTGAACAGCTGCTGAACAAACGTAGAAATAAAAAATGCCGGGTCGTCCACCCCGGCATTTTTTCTACACGCCGTTACGGGCGATTTATTTCTTGAAACTGATAGGTTTGAAAACGTTTACCTTGCGCTGCATTTCAACGTTGGGTTTGCGGTCATTGTTTTCTGGCATGACGGGCTTCATGGTTGCTTCATTAAAGGCAATATTCAAAAAGCTCAGGTTTTGACGACCTTCGGACTTCAAGCGCATCCGCAATTCTTCTTGGCCGTTTTCGGTAGGCTCCATACGTGACTCTTCAATCATCCACAGTCCGTCTTTGGGGGATGGTTTTTCATCTGTACCTAGTTTGATATATAACTTCGAACCGGGGTCGGGAAATTGTGGAATAACGGGCACAGGTGCTGGCGTTACAACTTCAAAAACCGAGGGCTCAAAAACGATTGTACTGTACGCCAGCGCACCCTTGCGATTGATGCTTTTCAACTGCACATAGGTTTGTGGTGATGTATCAAAAGGTCGCTGATCAACCTTGACGTTCATCACTTCCCACAGCCCATCATGCGACAAAAGGCGCCAATCCTGCTTTTCTGCAGCCTGATCGGCATGCAGGCGGACGTGGGCACCTTTAATAAGGTCGGATGGCGTGGTCAGCTGCGTCATCAAGGATCCTTTCGTTTAAACTTTAATGCCAATGCGGGAGCATGGTATAAATGTACCCCAAATGATCCCCTTATGTCAATGTTTTTATGCCCCCGCAGGAAAAGTGAACGGCCCCCGTTTTTGCTCTTTTTGCAGTGCCGCAAAACGCGCTATACTTCCAGAAATAACAATAAAAAAGCAATTTTAACGAGGAGTGTGTACCCCCATGACAACCACCATGCCGAAAGTTCTGATCAGCGACGCCATGAGCCCGCAAGCAGAACAAATTTTTATCAGCCGCGGCGTTGAAGTCACCGTGAAGACAGATTTGAAGCCGGAAGACCTTGCAAAATTCATCAATGATTTTGATGGTCTCGCTATTCGCTCTTCCACCAAAGTGACCGCCGATATTCTCAAAGGTGCAAAAAATCTGAAGGTCATCGGCCGCGCAGGTATCGGTGTTGATAACGTAGATATTCCGGCAGCAACCGCCACCGGTATCGTTGTCATGAACACACCCTACGGCAATTCCATCACCACGGCTGAGCACACCATTGCCATGCTGATGGCACTCGCGCGCCAAATTCCGCAGGCCAATGCCTCCACCCATGCTGGCAAATGGGAAAAATCCAAATACATGGGCCAAGAAATTTTCGGCAAAACATTGGGCGTGATCGGTTGCGGTAACATCGGCGCGATTGTGGCCGACCGCGCGATTGGCCTGAAAATGAAAGTGATTGCATTCGATCCCTTCCTCTCCGCTGAACGCGCCATTGAAATTGGCGTAGAAAAGGTTGAGCTGGAAGACCTGCTGCCCCGCGCCGATTTCATCACATTGCACACACCGATGACAGACGGCACACGCGGCATCATAAACAAAGACTCTATGGCCAAAATGAAAAAAGGCGTGCGCCTCATCAATTGCGCGCGCGGCGGCTTGATTGTGGAAGCAGATTTGAAAACTGCGATTGAAAGCGGCCATGTCGCAGGTGCCGCACTGGATGTGTTTGAAGAAGAACCCGCAAAAGCCAACGCGCTTTTCGGCCTTGAAAACGTTGTCTGCACCCCGCACCTTGGCGCTTCCACCGTGGAAGCACAAGAAAACGTGGCGTTGCAAGTGGCTGAACAAATGGCCGACTTCTTGCTGCAAGGCGCCGTTGCCAATGCAGTCAATATGCCATCCGTCAGTGCTGAAGATGCACCGAAGCTGAAACCTTACATGAAACTCGCCGAACAACTCGGCAGTTTTGCAGGCCAGCTGACAACGGGTGACACGCAAGAAATCGAAATCGAATTCGAAGGTCTTGTCGCATCGCTGAACACCAAACCGTTGACAGCACTGGTACTGGCAGGGTTTTTGAAACCGTCGATGGAAGGTGTCAACATCGTCTCCGCCCCTGCCCGTGCGAAAGAACGCGGCATTACGGTTGCGGAAACAAAACGCGATAAAAGCAAAGACTTCCAAACGCTCATCCGCGTAAACGTCAAAAGCAAATCCGGCGCACATAGCGTGGCGGGTACCATTTACGGCGGCGAACAGCCTCGTCTGGTCACCGTTGACCGCGTCCCTGTCGAAGCTGTTTTGACCAGCGAAATGCTGTTTATCAAAAACCTCGACAAACCGGGCTTGATTGGTGCAGTGGGTACATTGCTTGGTAATGCCAATGTCAACATTGCCGATTTTAATCTGGGCCGTATGGCGGGCGAGAACAAGGCGATTGCCCTGATCTCCGTCGATGGCACGATTGATGACAGCATTATCAAAGCAATTGATAATCTGGAACAGGTTGAGCGCGTACAAGTTCTGCGCTTCTAACCACTCTCCCGCATTTGGAACAAGGCATCATGACGACCTTTGAAATTCTAGGACTTTTATCGGTCGGCATGATGCTCTGTTCGCGGGGCACTTACTTTGCCAGTATTTTTCAGGGCAAGACCCGCCCGCATGCTTTTTCATGGCTGATCTGGGCAACCATTTCCAGCATCGGCTTTGCCGCGCAATATGCGGAAGGTGCCGGTGCCGGATCATGGGCGCGCGGCTTTGGTGCGGCAACTTGCTTTCTCCTGATCTTCGTCAGCCTGTGGAAAGGTGAACGTAATATTTACCGCGCCGATTGGGTAACGCTTGCTGTGGCCCTAACGGCCATTCCGCTCTGGCTGCTCACCAAAACGCCTGTTTGGTCTGTCATTCTGGTCTGCTTGATTGATACCATCGGCTATATCCCGACCATTCGTAAATCATGGCTGAAGCCGCGCGAAGAATCAGCCAAAAGCTATGCCTTTTCTTGTGCAGGGGCGCTGTTTTCTCTGCTGGCGGTTGAACATTATGTTTTATCCACATGGCTGTATCCGGCGGTGCTGGTTATTACAAACGGCTCTATGGCGGCGTTTTTGCTGGCGCGGCGGCTGAAACTCAACGTTCTGCCGCAGTCCATATAAAGTCAAAACTGTATTTATTTTTTCAAAAATCACTTTATGCTAATGCCCATGAAGGCAAGATTCTTATTTATTCCACTGCTTTGCGCCCTGATGATGGTTTTTCCGCCAGCAGGATTAAAAGCAGCCCAGAGCATCCAGCCGCCCGCCGGCATGGCGCCGGAACCTGCGCGTGTGAAACACATTCAAGTGTTGAAAAGCGAAAGACGGATGGAGCTTTTGGACCAATACGGCAATGTTGTGCGCAGCTATCGCATTGCTCTTGGCAAGAACCCCGTGGGCCACAAAGAATTTGAAGGCGATAACCGCACACCGGAGGGCAGCTACACCATCGATGCCCGCAACCCCAATAGCGATTATTTTCTATCCTTGCGCGTGTCCTACCCCAGCAAGGACGATCGCCAGCGCGCCAAAAAGAACGGCTTGAAACCAGGCGGTGATATTTTTATCCACGGCCAACCTAACGGCAAAAGCTGGATGTGGTGGAAATACAGCACCAAGCGCGACTGGACGAACGGCTGCATTGCCCTGATCGACAAAGACATGAAAGAACTGTGGGAATTGATCACCGACAAAACCCCGATCGACATCAAACCCTGATCGGCCCACGCGGCCCCGAAGGATTTTAAAGACAATGTTTTTAGATATCGATACAGCAGCCCTGCTGTCAAAAGGCATTATACTGGCAGGGCTTGCCACCTGTGGCGGCACGCCGCGTAATATCGATGTGGATGTTATTTTCGAACACATCGAAGCGCCTTACGTGACCAATATGTCATCGACCGAGTTGGAAACCATATTCACCCCCGACCCCGATTCAACCATGGCGACCGAAGCAGGGCTTTGGAAATTGGGCGGCATGAATAAATCAACCTTTGGTGGCTCTTACAATGTATCCTACCAAAGCTATCTGGATAAAAAAGCCAATGCCTATTGCTATGCGCCGGAGAAAGTCACGTATAAGCTGACATATACCAATACGATCTACATCGCCTCCGATGCCCTGCTGAAAGGTTGCCGTTTCAGCGTGACCAAGGCGCACGAAAAGCGGCACGTGAATACCGACATTCGCGTATCGCGCGACTACGTGCTGGATATCAAAAAGGCCTTGGAAGCAGGCGTCAAGGACATCAAATACATCCCCCATGAAGCGGGCCGTGAGCAAGAAGTGCTGGGTGTTTTTCTGGCGCCCCTGAAAGCCAAAGTAGACCCCGTGCTAGAAAAAATGAAAACCGAACGCCGAAAAAAACAGGCAGAGATTGATACGCGCGACAATTACCTGCGCGACAGCGCCCTTTGCCCCCATCAGTGAGTAATAACGACATGACAGACAAAACCATTCACATCATCGGCGGCGGCATGGCCGGATCGGAAGCGGCATGGCAGATTGCCAATGCAGGCGTGAAAGTCGTTTTGCACGAAATGCGCCCCGTGCGCATGACAGAGGCTCATCACACCGAAAACTTTGCAGAGCTCGTATGCTCCAACTCCTTCCGATCGGACGACCACGAATATAACGCGGTCGGCTTGCTGCACGAAGAAATGCGCCGTGCCAATTCACTGATTATGCATGCGGGTGATACGCATAAAGTACCGGCTGGCTCTGCCCTCGCCGTTGACCGCGATGCTTTTTCCGCCATGGTGACAGAAAAAATCAACACGCACCCCAACATCACGGTGGAGCGTGCCGAAGTGGCGGGCTTGCCGCCTGCGGAATGGGATAGCGTCATTATCGCGACAGGGCCATTAACATCCCCCGCCCTGACCGATGCGGTGCGTCAATTAACCGATGAAGACCAGCTCGCGTTTTTCGATGCGATTGCGCCGATCATCTTTAAAGAATCCATTGATTTTAACAAAGCGTGGTTTCAATCCCGCTACGACAAACCGGGCCCGGGGGGCACGGGCAAGGATTACATCAACTGCGCCTTTAACCGCGAAGAATACAACGCCTTCATCGATGCGCTGATCGCCGCTGAGAAAACCGAGTTCAAGGAATGGGAAAAAGACACGCCCTATTTCGAAGGCTGCTTGCCGATTGAAGTCATGGCAGACCGTGGGCGCGATACTTTACGCTTTGGCCCCATGAAGCCTGTGGGCCTGACCGACCCGAACCAGAATGATGGATTTTCGCGCCCTTGGGCCGTTGTGCAATTGCGCCAAGATAACGCGCTGGGCACGCTGTATAATATGGTGGGTTTCCAAACCAAGTTGAAATATGGCGAACAGCAACGCATTTTTAAAATGATTCCGGGGTTGGAGAATGCAGATTTTGCACGTCTTGGCGGCATTCACCGCAATACCTTTATCAATAGCCCGAAATTGCTGGATGCCACGCTGCGCCTGAAAGCCATGCCGCGCCTGCGCTTTGCCGGACAGATCACAGGATGCGAAGGGTATGTAGAAAGTGCTGCCGTCGGATTGATGACAGGCCGTTTCGCCGCAGCCGAAGCGCTGGGCCTGACACCTGAAACACCGCCCGTCACCACCGCCATGGGCGCCCTTCTCAATCACATCACCACAGGCGCTGATGCTGATACGTTTCAGCCCATGAATGTCAACTTTGGCCTCTTCCCGCCCGTGGATGAAGAAGCGTTGTTGCAGCCCGGCAAAAAGAAGGTCGATAGCAAAGCTCGCAAAAAAGCCATGAGCGACCGCGCCTTGGCGGATTTTGATGGCTGGGTGAAAGCCTTTAAGACTGCCGCTTAAAAAAAACTTTTGAAGTTCAAAGCCTTGCGCATTTATGGCGATTTTTTCGCCATCATGTTACAATAAAATCTGTTGTTTGTTTCGCTTAGACACCGGCCCTGCAGACAGATGTATAGCCCACGCGCGAGGTTCGGATGGATACAGCACTCAATATTTTTCTGAGCCTGATCGGGCTGGCACTGATTATCGCGGTTGCCCTGAATGAAATTTATCAACAAAAGATGAAAGTATCGCCGATGCCCACGGCAGCATCGACGCGCCATGCCATGCTGGCAGCGATTGCGCATAAAAAACCAATGATGATTGTGGAGCTTGGCTCCGGCTGGGGCGGCATTGCCATTGATGCTGCACAGAAATATCCGGATGCCAAAATTATCGGCTTTGAATGTTCCCCCGTGCCGCTGCTTGCTGCGCGCATCCGCAAAATGATGCGCCCGCGTTTGAAAAACCTCAGCTTTGTGAATAAAAACTTTTTCACGCACGATATGAACGATGCCGATGTTGTGTTGTGCTACCTGTCCAACCCGCATATGGCACAGCTGGAGCCAAAGCTGGATCAGGAATTAAAACCAGGCGCAGAAGTCATCAGTTCCACCTTCGCCATGCCCAGCTGGCAATTGCGCAATGTCAGCACCATCGGCGGCATGTATGATACGAAAATTTTCAGCTACGAAAAAACAGCGCTAGCACTCGGCCGCACGGCATAATCCTATAAAAGGCCAGATCCCCAGACACGTAGTTCCCGCATGAATGGCGGAACAGATAGTTTGGGCGATAAAACATTATATCCAGCAGATTTAATCTGCCCCAAATAAAGCCTTGCCAATTTATGCTGCCGTTTTAAAAACGCCGATTGCAGCGTGGCTGTTTGTGACAGTATTTTTTCTGCCTCCAACACCACAGTTTCAATCACGGGCGGTAGTTTTTCTATGGCTGTGCCATCATACAGATCATAAATCGTCATCTGCTGACGCTGCACCAGATTTTCAGGCAGGTAACAACGCCGTTGACGCAAATGCGACGGTATAGCACGCACCAACCCCGCCAGCGCATAGCCTGTGGCAATCGCCCGTATATTTTCAGCCGTCACGGTTTCACTAAGTATTTTCAACGCAAGCGATAGCAGCGGCGTTGCCGTATAATCGGCGTAATTGATCATACCTTCCAAGGTGCCTGGCATTCTGTCTTCCAGATCAAATTCGCGGGCGAAAATCAGATTGTCAAACAGCTCACGTGGCAGATCATGGCGTTTAATGGCGGCAGCCAGTGGCTCCAAGACCTGATGTTTTAAAACACTGTCACGTTCAAAAATACCCGCCAGCGCATCGCGCCACCATTGCAGGCGGATGAGGCCCAGCTGTGTTTCTGTGACGACTTCACGGGTTTTGGCAATTTCGTAATTAAAGGCGAATAACGCAAGCAGGTCTTCGCGCACATCGCCTTGCGCAAAAACGCTTAAAAGAAAACGGTCCGGATCATGTTGCCGGACCGTTTCTCCGCAATAGGATAAGTCATTCATCGGATCAGTCGTTATAGAAGAAATCCCGACCCGGAACGATTTTGTTTTTGGATGTCATCGCACCCGGCTTTACGCGCGGCAGCGCCAGCTTGGGGTCCGTCAGGAAGTTACGATAGTAACCTGTCGGGAAAGGATGGTATTTGCTTTCCAGCTGTACGGAATCCAAAATGCTCATAAACAGACCCGCCCAGCGGCTATATACTTCCGCACGGGAAGAGCAGCTGCCGACATAGCGTTTGTCGCCATAGATGCTGCCAATCATCACACCATGCATCGGCACCATTTTGCCCGTGCCGTCATTTTGATTGAAAGCAACCTGAACAGCCGTTGCATCCCCTTTGTCGCCAAGGCTGGCGGGGGAATAAAACGCGGTGATCTGTGCATCTTTGTACTGGCCTGTTTCACCAGCCCAGAATTCTTCGTTCAAAGTTTCGGCCACAGCCTCATCCATCAAACGTTTCGGATAAATTTTCAGACGACCATCTTCTTGCACTTGCAAGCGGCATGTCGGCATGTCTTCACGCAGAGGGCCCGCAACGCGCAAACGTGTGGCTGGCAGATCAGATGTCTGCACGCTCCAGCTATCAGGGAAAGACACGGTGTAATCGTATGTATCATCTTTCCAGACGAAGGTATCC
>JBGTNC010000051.1:0-6493 GCA_041743265.1 Alphaproteobacteria bacterium
CGATATCATCTGACAGGCCGATGACGCGGGATGTTTTGGTGCCAGGTGCCGGTTCCATTTCATAGAGGGTCACGATCGGGCCCGGATGCACTTTCAAAATTTCGCCCTGTACGCTGAAATCATTCAGCGTGGATTGCAGCAGTTCTGCATTCTTTTGCAGGGCCGCTTCATCCAGTCGCAGGGCAGAGGTCGCGGCAGGAACTTCATCCAGCAAATCCAGCTGCGGCAATTCCCATTCTTCGTCGTTGCTGCGCAGGTTCAGCTTCTTTTGCTTTTCCGCAGCAGGGGCGGCTTTGGGTTTTTCGGAGCGGGGCGTGACAATCGGGCGGCGCTTTGGTGCTGCCAAGGTGCTTTCGCTCTCGTCTTCTTCGATATCTGTATCAGGCTCGGCATCTTCGTTCAGGCGAATGCGGCGCGGGCGGGTGATAGCACCGCTGACACGTTCTGCACGGGTATAACGGCTGTGCCAATGACGCACATCGTTGATGCGTGTGGAGACCCACAGGGCAATAGCCGCTGTTATATCACGCGTGCGCTTCAGGCCCACGGCCCATTCGCCAAGGCTGACACCCAGTGCCAGCAAATATGTCATGATAAAAAGAAAGCCTGCGGTAATGGCGATAAACGAAAACGCCATCGTGCCGATCCAGCCCTGCAAAGGCTGCGTCAGGTTGTTGAACATCAAAGCACCGGCACTGCCGCCCATATAGGCACCAATGCCCCAGCTATCAAAAGCGGGCACGCGTGCCAAGGTGATAGCGCCCGTAATTGCGGCAATCACCAAAAACGGCAAACGGCTGCCAAGGCTGCCAATGGGTTTGCGGCGCAAAATGCGGTAACCCCAAACGGTAAAGGCAATGGCCAGCGTCCATGCGGCAAGGCCCAGCGTTTGCAGCAGCAAGTCAGCCGTATAGGCACCCGGTATGCCCAGAAAATTTTGTACAGGAATATCGGCAGTGGTCGCGGTATTGAGGGAGGGGTCTTTGGCATGATAGCTCGCCAGTGCCAAACAAAGCATCACGCCGGATGCGGCAAAAACGCCGCCTGCTGTATCTGTCAGGCGGTGCGCCAGAAAACTTTGCACCGATGCGGGCAGCAAAGGCTGTTTGTTGCGCTTTGACTTATTGCTGATCTTCCGTTTGGATGAACGTGAAAAAATCCCCATCGGCGTGTTAAAACCCCCCAAGCAATCGTATTGCGATTTGTAGCGGTGGCGCACAACCGTTGAAAGTTGACACCAGACAAATCATCCCAAAACCCGTCCCATTGTAGCGCAGGAACGGTTAAGACCTCAAGTAAAGAGGGGATTTTTAAAGATATTCGGCGTGTTTATCTGCCCGTGGGGCAAAATGGGGCGGAATTATTCGCCTTCGCCCAAATCCAGAATGCCATTCGGGTCTTTTTCCAGCAAATCAGCGACTTGCTCATAGACCGTGGCGTTGTCATTCATCTGTTCTTTCAACGGTGCGTTTTGCTCGCCCACATTTCTGAAAAATGTAGCGGCGTCACGCAGCAGTTTGGATGCGAGCTGAGCATAGGTTGCCATGTGCATAACCTCTTGATGAATAAACAAACGAACCGAGCAAAAAGACCAAAACGATCTTGTGCAGGCAAAAGCCTAGCATTCAACGTGGCCATGGTCACGGAAAACTTGGCGAAAAGATACGATCTTACAAGATTACGTCAAAACGCGCGATCACGCCGCATCGCGGTAGGCATGGCGTGGATAGGTACCCAGCATCCGGATATCGGCGGCATAAAATTGCAGCTCGTCGAGCGCATGTAAAAAGCCGATCTCGTCAGGGTGGCCTTCCACTTCGCAGTAAAAACGGGCGGAGTGGAATTTGTTGCCTTCCAGATAGCTTTCCAGTTTTGTGATGTTGATGCCGTTGGTAGCAAAACCGCCAAGCCCTTTGTAAAGGGCTGCTGGAATATTGCGGACTTTGAAGATGATGGAGGTCAGGTATTTGCGGCCCTTCACCATCTCCGGCTTTTTGGCACCTTTGGCTAGAATGATAAAGCGTGTGGTATTGCCGCTTTCATCTTCGATATTCTTTTTCAAAATTTTGAGGCCGTATAATTCTGCGGCAAGGCCGGAGGCAATGGCCGCGAATTTCGGGTCTGCCATGTCGGCCACTTTCGCAGCAGAACCTGCGGTGTCTTCGAATACTTCGGGCTTCAAATTATGTTCGGCAATAAATTTTTTGCACTGTGGCAGGGCGTGTACGTGGCTATAGACGGTTTTTACATCTTCCAGTTTCGCCCCCGGTACACCCAGCAAGCAGTGGTGCACGGGAATAAAATGCTCTGCCACAATCGTCAGCGGTGATGCGGGCAAAAGGTTGTGAATATCCGCCACACGCCCCGCAATCGAATTATCAATCGGGATCATGGCATAAAGCGCACGGCCTGTTTCGGCGGCGCGGAAGGCTTCGGCAAAACCATTGCAGGGCAGCGGTTCCAGCTTTGGAAATGCCGTCACGCAAGCGGTATGCGAATATGCACCCAAGCGGCCCTGAAAAGAAATTTTTTGCACGGGTGTTTTTTTATCAGCCTTTTGCGGCATGGTCTTGAGATCTTTCTTGGTTGAAAAACCCTGCGTGGTGCAGGATATGGGCGCAGGCTTCGCTATCGCTGCCCGCATCGTGGTGGTTGAGCGCAAAGCCGATGTGGTCGGCGACGGTTGATAATTTGTGGTTCATCAAATAAGGCCACGTGCGGCGCGCCAGTTGTACGGTGCATTGCCAGTTTTTGCGCGGCAGTTCAATTTCGGCCCGCGCCATCGTGCCTTCCAGCACGCGGCGGTCAAACCCTGCATTGTGGGCGACCAGCAAGGGTGCCGCCGCCAGCCATGGGCCGATTTCTCCCCACAGCTCGCGAAACGTGGGTTTGTTTTTCAGCATGGCAGGCGTGATGCCGTGAATGTCGATAAAATCGGGGCGGATGTATAAACGCCCTTCTGGCCGATACAACCACGATTGTTTGAAAACAATTGCGCCATCATGCCCGACACCACAAAGCCCCAGCGCAATGGAAGACGCCGCATCGTAATTTGCGGTTTCAAAATCCAGGCAAAGGGCGGCAAGGTTGTGCATGGTGGCGCTCGTTCAGTCAGAAATTTAAACGGCCTGCAACATGCGGCGGGCTGTATCCAGATCTTCTTGCGTATCAACACCCAGCGGTACGGTGTCGACCACCGCGATATCAATGCGCATACCAAGGGCAAGGGCGCGCAGCTGTTCCAGCCTTTCGCGTTTTTCCAGCACGGATGGCGGCGCGGCCACAAAACGCTCCAGCGCTTCACGGCGGTAAGTGTATAAACCAATGTGATGCAACAAAGGCCCATCACCCGAAGGTGCTGTCGTGCGTGTAAAATATAGTGCGCGGCCTTTTGTTTCACCAAAGCCAAAAGCAATTTCGGCAATGGCTTTGACCACGTTGGGGTTTGTTTTTTCTTCTTCGCGCGTGATGATGGCGGCAAGTGTGCCCATATCGACCGCAGGGTCTGCCAGCAGGTCAAAAGCGGTCTGGATCAGTTTCGGGTCGATGGTGGGCAGGTCACCTTGTACGTTTATGATGCCATCGTGTTTACCGGCGCTGTCAATCTGGTTCAGGGCTTGCAAAATCCGGTCCGAGCCGGATGGCAGGTTCGGGTCTGTCATCACCGCTTCGCCGCCAGCTTTTTCAACAGCGTTTTTAATTTCACTTTCGGCACAGGCCACAACCACGCGGCCGATTTTGGCATCTTCCGCGCGTTTCATCACTTGCACAATCATGGGCAGGCCGCAAATATCGGCCAGCGGTTTTTGCGGCAAACGGGTAGAGGCCATGCGGGCCGGAATCAGTACAATCGGATTATCCGGCAGGGCACGGGCGGCGGGGGTTGCGGCTTGCGCATTCTTAAGGGCTTCAATCATGATACGGGGTCTCTCCTTTAAACGGGTATTTTGGTAAAAACAGCCCGCGCGCACCGGAATATAAAGCCATAAATATAAAGCTATGGGCGCCGCAGGGCTTGGGGTAAAACTGTTTTAGTTATGGGCAGACCCTAACGGTTTTTGCCGCAAATAGCAATGTTTGCCTGTATCTTCGCGCCGCTTGGGATAAAATCAGCCCAGCTGGCATATCAACGCGGGAGGGCTCTATGGCGGTGCAATCTTATACAAAAATTATCTGTGTGTTGGCCGTGCTGTTGATCGGCGGTTCCGGTCTTGCGCATGCTGCTGAAAAAGCACCGCTGGATATAGATACCCATATCGCCCGTATTGAAAAAGAACACAAAGCCGCCAGCAAGGCAGGCGATATTCCCGTCTGGCTGGAAAGCAAAATGCATTTCCTGCTGGCCCGCGCCTATGGCGTGAAGGGCGATACGGCAGCGGTGCTGACGCATATCAAAGCCATGCCCGCCGTGCGCGACCGCCGCATTCTCATCCGCCCCTATATGGACCGCCTGCGCACCGCCTTGGCGGCAGAAGATGACAGCGCCGCCTTCGCGCTGATCTCCGTCGCGCAGCATTATATGGATGCGGCAAATAAAGTGCCGTTTCAATACCGCCTGTTTGACCCCGAATTCGGCACGGTGGTGGGCGAGGCTTTGCCCGTGGTTTGGGTGCAGCAAACATTGTGCAAAATTGCAGCCGACCATTGGGCGCAGGCGGGCAATACAGCGGCGCTTGAAAAACTCGCCAAACATTCTGCCTGTATCCACGATAAAACATTGGTGCCCAGTTATGCGGGGGCATATCACATCCGGCAGGGGGATGTCAGGGCAGGGTATGACGTGATGCGGCAGGCGGGGGTGGATACCCATGTTATTGCCCGCACGCTGGCATTGTGCAGCACGCCGGAAAACCGCGCGGGCACAGCCGTTTATATGGCGGGGCTGACCGATGAAGCACCCGCCACGCGGCTGGTCTTTCTGGTGGCACTTTCGGCTTTTGATCGGGCCTATGACCTTGTGCAGAAAAATACTGACGTTGTGAAAGACGCAGGCGCACGCGCCGCATTGATCACGCTCTACGAGGCATTATTTCGCGCAGGCGAAAAAGACAAAGTCGAAAAACTGGTCAAGCAAGCAGACCTTGCCGCCGATACCGCTGCCAAAACAGGCCAGACAGGTTTTGCCAATGCCAGCCAGTGGTGGAACATACCCGTGGATATGGGCCGCGTGCTGCCGGAAAATCCGGATGCTTTCGCATGGGCGCTGGCCCAGAGCATTCAAAATGACCGCGCGCGTTTTGTGGTGCTGAAAAATATCTATCTGGCGGTAGAAGATGCAAAAGCCACAGGCTTTCCCGCCTGCGCCCTACCCGCCAAAACCTGCGCCATGACAGCGCTGGCAGATATTGCCAAGGCCGAGACGGATGAAGCATCGCAAGATATCATGTACGGCATGCTGTCAGAACTTGCGCGGCTGTCAGGGCAGGGGGATGTGCAAAAAGATTATTTGTCGCGCATCAAAGATCACAAGCGTATGGTCTGCCATTACGATATGTGTACGGCGGGGACTTTGCTCCGGCAGGACACGCGCCAGAACATTCAGGCGCGGCAAGCCAAACGCGAAGCCGAACGCAACAACCCTGCGGCCAGTAATAACAGCTTCGTCAAAATCATGCAGCAAACGATGCAGCCTTTCTACGTGCCCGATTTCGAACCGGCCCCCGCACCGGTCAAACATCCCGCCCTCTATACCGCGCTGCAGGCGATGAACACAAACCTGAACGACACCCTCTGGCGCTACCGCCTCACCTCCACCCAAAGCGGCTACGCCACCGAACACTTCGCCAAGGGCGGGGATCAGCAGCAGCGGTGTTTGTTGGATTTGAGTAAGGAAGAGTAGGGCGTTTACGATGGTATGTCGCGGCTAATTGACTCGACTACAGCACCGCTTGTGCTAAAATCCGCTTATTCAAATGACCTGACCCTTTTCAACATGAAAGAACCATCATGAAAAAACTTATTTGCGCATTGATCTTCGCGGCTGTTCTGGCACCTGCCATGTCTTACGCCCACGGCGGCGGCTGCCGCAAAAACTCTCCTCCAGGCCAGTGCTGCCACATGGAAACAAAAACAGGCATCGTGCATTGTCATTGATATTTTGGAGTATGTATGTCCATGTCTAAAGACGTTGAAGCGGCGCTTGCTAATTTGAAACGTTTGGCAGAGAGCGGTAAAGAAATCTGTCAGTCTGACAAAAAAGGTTCTTATGATGATCCTTATACTACTCAGGGAAGGTATGCGGCAATAGTAGGTTGGGCCGCAAGTGTGTTGACCTCACTAGAGGGCATCGTAAGTCTTTCAAGCACGAGTTATTTGAAGCAAATTAATATACAACTCTTGGCGCTTGGGGTGTATAGGCACGATTGTCATGTTCATGCCTCTGTAATTTTGAGTACTTTAAATAATATTATTTATGACTTTGAAAATGGCCTCTTATCTTCTTTGCGGGATCATTAGCAAGCTGAAACATTGGATGACTTCTTAAGTCATGCGG
>JBGTNC010000052.1:0-8540 GCA_041743265.1 Alphaproteobacteria bacterium
ATGGCTGCGAATAACATCCGCTGCATTCGTTTTGTCTTCACCGACGATCACAACGGCATGGGCACGGGACAGGCCAAAAGCCAAAGGTTCACGCAACGGGCCTGCGGGCAGGACATGGCCATTACCAAAACCTACACCACCATCGACTACCACGATTGAAAAATCTTTATAGATGGAGGGGTTTTGAAAACCGTCATCCATCACAATAACGCTAGCGCCTGTATCTATTGCAGCCTGCGCACCCAACGCGCGTTGACGTGATACCCATGTGGGGGCCTTGGTGACCAGCAGCAGGGCTTCATCACCAACATCTGCGGCCGTGTCACGGTCTGGACTCACCTGCAAGGGCCCTGCTTCTGTGCCGCCAAAACCGCGGGAGAGCAAATGCGGGTTATGTCCCTGCGCCTGTAATAAATCGACAAGTGCCATCGCCACAGGCGTTTTGCCCGCACCACCTGCCACAATATTGCCCACGCAAATAACAGGGCGGGCCATAGGAACTGGATAATGCAAATCAAACCGTTGCAAAACCGTCCAGCCATACAAACGGCCCAAAGGAGAGAGTATCTTCTCCCACGGGAAAGTTTTCACCTCCCTTGTATCGCCGTACCAAAAATTGGGCGCTTTTAAAAACTTACGGATCATGAGGCCACCTTCTTTTCTGTAGGCGCCACAATATCATCCAAAAAGGGTTGTAAAGCGCCCATCACTTCGGCCACGACCGAAGATTTTGCTGCTGTCATCTGTGCTGCGGCTTCTCCAACCGATGCATAGCGCTTGGGGTCCGCCAGATGTTCTTGCAGCTTTTGCAACAAGTCTTCTTTATCTGTCACATCTATCACGGCTTTTTCCTTGCGGAAGTCTTCCATGATTGTCAGGAAGTTATACGTCATCGGGCCAAAGAAAATAATCCCGCCCAGCTGCGCCGGTTCAATCGGGTTATGCCCGCCAATATCGGCAAAAGATCCGCCCATGATGACGTTTTTGCAGGCACGGAAAAACAACCCAAGCTCGCCCATTGTATCCGCAATATAAATTCCCGTGACGGAAGAAAGCGCATCATCCAAACTGCGTCTTGCAACGGCAACACCTGCTGTTGCCACCATTTGCGTGATTTCCTCACCACGCACAGGATGACGCGGGACAATGATTGTCAATAAGTCCGGATATTTAACACAGAGTGTGCGATGTGTATCACGCGCCATTTCTTCTTCGCCCGCATGGGTACTGACCCATAGCAAGCAAGGACGGCTGCCAATTTCTTGCTGAAGTTTCTCAAGTTTTACCGGATCATACGGCAGCGGTACGGCTGCATATTTCAAGTTGCTGGACACACGCACATCTACGCCGCCCAATGCACGCAATCGTTCAGCTTCTGCCGCATTTTGCGCCAGACATAGCTTAAAGGTTGAAAGAATATCGCGTATAAGCCCACGCACATAACGCCAATGCCTGAAACTCTCCCGCGACATGCGTGCATTCAACAAGACCGAAGGGATTGACCGTTGACGCATAGCTGCCAGCAAATTCGGCCAGAATTCTGATTCAGTCCATAGTGCAAAATCAGGGCGCCAGTGATCCAAAAACCGCGCGACCCATACAGGGTGATCCACAGGCACGTATTGATGAAAGGCTCTGGCAGGCAACCGCTCGGCCATCAAGCGGGCAGATGTTACGGTACCTGTTGTGACCAGCACACGGATACCAGGGTCCATCGCCAAAACAGCATGCACCAATGCTAGTAAAGATAAAGATTCCCCAACACTCGCCGCATGGAACCAGACAAGCGGCCCCGGCGGACGCGACAAGAGCGCCTGCCCGCGTCGTTCTGCTGCGCGCGCCGGATCTTCCTTGCCACGTTTTTCCCGCTTTTTCAGATAAGCGGAGAGCAGCGGCGTCGATGCACGCATCATGACATTGTATAGTGCCAGCAACATGGGCCTCTTTTTATCCTCCGTATTTCCTTCAAGATTGGTTTTTTTGCCCGTAAATGCAAGCATTTCTTGTGCCATAAAGCATGCCTGCCTTAGAATAGAGAAGCCCCGCACAACGCGGCCAAAGGAAACCCGCCATGTCGAGCCGCGACGATGCCCTGAAAGAGCTGCAACGCCAGATTGACGCACAACGCGCAAGGCTGGACCCAAAGGTGCTGAAACTGGCCGAACAAGCAGCACGGCTGTCACAAGCCGCCATGCCTGACGTAGAAAGCCCCGTACTTATTCCATACGACCGTGACGCGGCCGCAGAAATTATCAGGCTTTTTCTAAAAAACCATAGAGATGCCCCGGAATTCGAGGCGCGATTGCTGGAACTCCTCCAGCAGCTTCGGCATTAGGCACAAAGAAACACAGCCTGTTACATAGAACCGATAATAGCTGCTGTACCTGCATTCGCCGGAAAAATAGGTGGTGTTGGCCATGTGGGCATACTGGCATTACCTGGCCCCGACAGCATACCGCCTGTTAAATCGCTAAGCGCACGCGAGATAATTGCATCGTTGGTCGTATTGCTCACAATTTCCTGCAGCAAGTCTGGGCCGCCGCCGGCAATTGTTCTGTTCAGCATATCAAGCAAGCGGAAATAAGGTGCGCCTTGTTCCAGCGCACTCCCAATAATACTGCGGAAGCCTGCAGGAATACCGATACCGCCATTCCCCCACAATTTAGCAATACGTTCGCAATCGCCGCCGAGGGAGAAGGATGACAAGACTGCCGTAATCATCCCAGTGATCATGCTGGTAATCTGGCTGATGACGGTATTGATGCTGGTCATAACAGCACCCAGCGCCGTGGTGATCATATTCTGGATCAAGTTCCAAAGCCCTGTCACTGTCGCAATAACACCTGGGATCGCGGCAGGCATCGTGGTACCTAGTGCATTCAAGATACTTTCAATTGTGGCATACCACCCGTTGATGGATGCCATGGCTGTGTTGATCGCAGTAATAGGTCCCGTGAACTGGTTGACCAGATCATTCAAACCGGTCAAAGGCTGGCTGACCAAGGTGTTCAGGTAATTGGCGACTGTCGCACCCAGCGCCGCGGATAGAGAATCTGTGAAGTTACCGACATGCGATTGCAACATCGGCGATACCACCGCGTTCAAACCTTGACCAAGCCAGTTGGACAAACCCATATCCGGATAGCTACTGCCGCCCGGAAAAATATCCGCACTGCGGGGCAAAACAAAACCGGGGCCTGTGTCAGAGAAAATCTGGCCCAGCTGCTGTGTCATGGCAATGGCACGGTCAAAACACGTCATACCGGGGCCGTTATCGTTCTGCTTCACATGCTGACGCGTTTGGGCTTTGTCTTCAAGACGCTTTGCATCGGCACGGCGCTGCATCGCGCCTAGAATACCGCCGCTATTACCCGCACTATTGGCCGGGTTCGAACCGCCACCACCTGCCGGGCCCTGCGGCGCAGGAACGATAGGGGAAGCAGCGCAAGAGCCGGAACAGCCCGGCGTGCAAGACCAAGCAACCGTGGTTGATAACCCCAGCATGAGCGCGAAAAACAGCGCGATAAAAGAATATTTCTTCATGCCCTCAAACCCCTTCATCCTATCTGTCCGTTGTTTAAAATTTACGGACATGGAAACGAATACCCTGCTGTCGCGAATACATCACATGCCGTCACTGTGCCGGTAAAGTCAGGCACGGCGGTCAGCGGCAATTGTGTAATCGCGCGTTGCAAATTGGAAAAGATACGGTCCGATGTGGCCGTATTGATGTTTTGCTGGAATTTTGTTCCCGCCAAGGCCGGAATAATACCGTTAATAATATCACCGACCTTCATGGAAGCCACACCCGGTGTCAGCGCTTTGTCGATAATGCGCGTCCAGAGGTTGCCAAACTCGTTACAGGTCGATGTGTCTTGAACCGTCGTGGAAGCATAGCTCACCGCACCAGACTCACGCCCTTCCGCATCTGCGAACTGGTTTAAGAAGGCGGACAACATTGTATCGATAACCGACGTAAAAACAGTATTGCTTAAAAATTCACCGCCAAACAAAGTGGCGATACGCGCAGCAGATGCCCCCGCCGCACCGTTCATGCATGTCAAAGCCATGACGCTGTCAGGCTTGACCACTGTTTGCTCTGTACGCGCAATATCGGCTGTCACTTCCGCCTGCGCTTTATCTTGCATTGCCGTTAAAACAGCAGGGTTGCAGCCTGTTGGCTGTGCCGATGCCGGCGTCGGCAACAAAAACAAGCACGCCACGGCCATGGCCGCCAGCCTTGGCAGTTTAAAACTCGAAGATGTGAGACTGAATGTCATACCGCCCCCTTAAAACTGCAACCGGATATCATTGAACACAGAGCCCGGTGTAAATGTCGGCGGCATAGGGAATGTCGGCATATCGGGCGAACCCGGGCCTGACAACATCCCGCCCGGCAACAAATCTGTCAGCGCGCGATTAATAATATCGGAGTTAGCGTCACGTGTAATTTCACGGACCAAATTGCGTCCAGCAATACCCATTGTGCTCGGGATATTATTTTGCAGCATTTCAATCATTGTAAAGTACGGCGTACCACGTTCCACCGCCTGACCAATCAAACTGCGGAAGCCGGACGGAAAGCCATTCCCCCAAAGCTGTTCAATACGCGCACACAAACCATCGGGCGCGAATTGCGCAAAAATCTGGCCGATAAGATTACTCAGGAAGGTTGTGATTGTTGTAAAGATCGTGTTGATCGTGGTCAGAATGGCGGACAAGATCGAGTTGATGAAGTTCTGGATCATACTCCAGACTGAATTGATCATGGTGACGATACCAACAACCGCTTGCGGCACTGTCGCGCCCAGTGCCGTCATCAAAGAACTAATTGTATTGTAATACGTATTGAACGTACCCATCGCCGTGTTGATCGCATTGATCGGCGCGGTCAGGGAGGTGACGAAGCCTGTCAACTGCCCGCGGAAATCATCTACGAAAGCGAACATTTCCGTCGCACCCAAAAGTGCTGAGAGAGAGTCTACGAAGTTGGTGGCATGCGCTTGCGCCATCGGCTGTACAACAGCGCTCAGGCCTTCCCCTAAAAAGTTGGAAATCCCCATGTCGGGAAAAGAGCTGGCGCCGAACACGGCATCATTGCGCGCCGGGATGGCATTTGGAATAACGTCGGAGAAAATCTGGCCCAATTGCTGGGTCATACCAAGCGCCCTGTCAAAACAGGTCATGCCGGGGCCGTTATCATTTTGTTTAATGTGCTGCTGGGTTTGTGCTTTTTCACGGACACGAACGGCCTCACCGTGGCGATTAATCGCGCCCAAGACACCGCCAGAATTACCGGCACTGTTCTCAGGGTTGGCATCAGAACCACCCGCCGGGCCTTGTGCGGCTGGCGTATCGCAAGGGCAGCCTGGTGTGCAAGCGTAGGATGCTGTCACCGAAAGGCACAGCATGAGCGAGAAAAACATCGCTGTCAGTGAATATTTTCTCATCCTTCTTTCACCCCTTGGCTTTCACCCCTTGGTTCACACCCGACACAACCGCCCCCGTATCTTTACGGGCAGGGCGTGCCTGCTGCTGCAGCAATAACCCCTGCCAGTGTTGTACAGGTCGCAAAACTCGGCACAGCCGGCAATGGCAATGCCGTCATCGCTGTTTGCAAAGAACTAAACACACCGTCCGCATTCGCTGTATTCCAGTTTTGTTGGAAACGCGTACCCGCACCACCTGGCAAGATACCGTTGATCAGATCATCAAACGTTGCGAAAGGCACACCACCCGATACACCCTTTTCTTTGATACGCGTCCAGAAACGCTGGATATCAGGACAGGTCGTATCATTGGCGGGTGCGGTGGCGGCGTAATCGACAACGCCTGTATTGTCAAAACCCTCGGCATCCGCAAACTGGCCAAAGAAAGCCGCCAGCATATCGCCGATCAATGAAATGAAAGAGCCGTTACCAAGAAAGCTGCCCGAGAAAAGGTTACCACCCACTTCGGCAGAAACACCGGCAGACTTATTATAGCATGTCATCGCAAGCACACTATCGGGCTTCACGATCACCTGTTCAGCGGCGGCCACATCATAGGCCGTTTTTGCGGTTGCTTTCGCATCCATCGCTTGCATGATTTCGGGCTTACATCCCTCAATCTGCGCGAAGGCGCTTTGGCTGAACAAAAGCACACAGAATACCGAGAGACATGATAAAAGGTATTTTGTGGCGCGGAAGCTTACAAATGTATTCATGGCGAAAATCCTAACGCTGCATGAGTGACGGCATATATCTTCAATTTTAGCAAAATTTATGCGATATGTCTGCATCAAACCACAGGAACCAGTGTTAAGCCTTTTAAATAAATCAGGAATCCGGCATTTCTATGCGTATCGTCAGCGGCAGATTCAAGGGGAGAACCCTGCTGAGTCCCTCGGGACTTGCCACAAGACCCACCAGTGACCGTGCCCGTCAGGCCATATTCAACATTCTGGAACATGCCAGCTGGCGCCCCTTCATTTTACCAGAAAACGCCTTTGTACTGGATATTTTCGCAGGAACAGGGGCTTTCGGGCTGGAAGCCCTCTCCCGTGGCGCGACAGAATCTATATTTATAGAAAATAATACGGCTGCACTTGCGGCCTGCCGCGACAATATCGATTCGTTCAAGGTCGCCGCTGAAACAAAAGTCCTTCGGATAGACGCGACTCGCCTGCCGCCCCTACCTGCCGGCCTCCCGCCCCGCACCCTTGTTTTTCTGGACCCGCCCTATGGCCAGAACCTTGGCAATACGGCCTTGCAACAACTGGTCGAAAAAAGCTGGCTGGCACCTGACGCCGTCTGTGTGCAAGAAATGTCCAGAAAAGCGCCCGAGTCCGTACCCGCCGGATTCACACTGGCCGATACACGCACCTATGGCATTGCCGAAGTCCGGTTCCTGATTTACACGCCGGACACAGCGCCCGCTAATTAGAAGCTAAGGCCGCTGATTATATTTTTCAGCGCTTCTTCTCTTTTCATACGCAAGGCCGCCAACCGGTCACGCTCTTTATCCAGCGCACTGACCTGATCTTCCTGTTCATTCAGCTTGCGCAAGTATTTTTGCTGAATGTCGGACGTGCCGGACAGGCTTTGCAGGTTGCGGCGCACACGTTCCTGATCTTGAAAAATCGTGCTGCGTTGACGCTCCGCCTCGCGGATAGATTGGTCGATCGTATCCATCTCTTTGCGGATTTCTGCCATCTGCGCGAATGCTTTGCGTGTGGATTTATCCAGATCACCATGCGTGCCCGCATAAACCAGCATCTGCGATGTAGACATGCCGATGATGCTATAGGCTTTCTCGCCTTTGTTTTCGAGCACCACAGAAAGCACTTTTTTCTCACCTGCCTTCAGCGGCACGCGGATACGATAATGCGTATCTGTTATTTCCACATCCTTCGGATCTGGCGTCACCACATCATACCCGCCCATGCGCGGATGTTCGATGACCACCATGCGGTCTTCTTTTTCTGGTGCTTTAATCGTATAGACCGTTTGCGCCAATGTGCGCACAGCTGTGCGCATCACGCCGCGGGAAACAGCGATTTTTCCCTCAACCACCTCATGCTTATTCTCGCGGTCAATTTTGACCTTGGTATCCAACGCATAGGACAGCATACGCTTATCCCCCTGCGGCACCACGGGCAGCGAGGCATCGCCCACAAAACTAGTGCCTTTAAGCAGCGCACTTTCTTCGTAAAGCGTCAGCACCCCCGGTGGCAACCCTGTATTACCATCGTTTTTAATTTCAACAGCAGCGAGTGGATGCGTTGCATGCGTATCGGGTTGATACAGCGACACACGCTCCATCGGTATTTCGCGACTGATAAACGGCAGCATCATCGACTGGCCAGATTTTAAACTGAAACGATCCGGAAAGCGGAAGAGTACTTGTGTCGTGGCTTCCGCGCTTTCCGCAGCACTTGCGGCCTGAGCCACATTCGCGATACCACCGTAACCGCCTGATGCCATTTCAGCTTCAGCTGGCGCATCGGCACTCGAAAAAGCCATCGCTTCATTCCGTCTCGCGCCAGACTGACTTGCGCGCATTTTCATCATCGGCGCAGCGGCTGGTGACGGCGGCGCTTCGTCAAGCTCCATACCATTATAACCATCCGAGAGGTCGCCAGCAGCCTTACCCAACGCGCCCCTATCCACGCGCGGCATCACACGGCCGAAAACCTGTACAGGCAATTCGGGGCGGGAGACGTAATAGGATTGATAGAGCGATTGCTTGAACGTCACAGGGTTACCGGACACCAACGTCATATCCACATTCTGCCAATCGCTGGCGGTCATGTTTTCGACCACGGCCCAGCCTTGCAGCAGGCCTTTTTTGTCACTGCCTGTTTCGGGCACCACCATGCGGTAGGCTGTTTTCCAAAGCGGTGCATCGACCACGTAAGACAATGTCACGTTGCGGCTGCCTTCGCCCGGCAGCGATACGGTCAGCATCCGCCGCTCCGACGTGCCATTCTCGCGGATGGCGTCCAGCGCACGGGCGATTTCGCCACGGATTTTTTCATCTTCGAAATGCAGTGATTGCAA
>JBGTNC010000053.1:0-5967 GCA_041743265.1 Alphaproteobacteria bacterium
GCATCAAGGGCCTTTGGGGCCTTGTGGGCGCAGGGAATAACGCGGTGCTTGTGCCTTCAGCCCGATACGGTCAACCGTGGCGGCAAGGGCTGCAATATCCACCTGTGCCTGAAAAATGGGCGGCACGTGGTTTTGGTGCAGGTGTACCATTTCATCGCGTCTGCCTGCCCAAAGCGCTGGGTCAAACAGTGCCCCCAGCTGTTCTGTTTTGGCGAGCAGGAACAGCACGTTTTGCCCTGCCAGTGTCTGGCGGGTCAGGTCTGCGGTTTGCAGACGGCTGTCTTTGTCTTGCAACAATTTGTCGCGCACGACATCAAAATGTCCGGCTTTGGCGGCCAGATGTAATCCGGTATAGCCGGGGTAGGTGGCGTTTTCGGTCAGCAGGTCTTCAAAAGGTTTTTGCACAAAGTAATCGCGTGTCATGACAACACCGGTGTCTCCTGCGCGGATCATATCCGATACTTCGCGCAGGCCGATGTTGATCGACCATTCAAGTGCATCCATATCGCGATAAAAAACTTCAGGGTCAGCACCAAATTGCAGCAGCAGCTTGGCAGCTTCCGGATGGCCGTGCGAAATGGCGACGCATAGAAATTCTTTGTCGCGGGCGTTTACATCAGCACCGCCTGCCAGCAACATGCGGATGACTTCCGTATCGCCGCGTGGAATGGCAAGCCACAAGGCCGATGCATTATCATCATTCGCATCCGCGCCCAGTTCCAGAAATTTGCGCACCATCACAGGGTCACCCTGCGCAGCCGCTTCACCGAGGGCGTCGTTTTTAATGGTTTGATCAAGGTGGATCTTTTTCTCGATCAGGAATTCGACAATCTTGTGATGCTTTTGCGAAACAGCCGCCAGTAGTGCGCGGCCTTCGCGGAAGTTGATATCCGCGCCATGGTGCAGCAATGTTTCCACACGCCAGATATCACCTGTGCGTGCAGCCTTGAACAAATCTTCGCCCAGGTTTGCGGGTTGTTTGGATTTAATGGCGTTCAGCCATTTTTCGTCGTCATCATCAATACCGGCTACAGACATATTGTTTTCCTTCAAAATGGTTTTGGGCGCAGGCTTTTGCCGCGCGCTTGTGCGCGCAGCTTTTGCTGGCGCAGGGTGGATAAAAACCGCGCATCATCAATCTGCTTGCGGTAAACGGGGGGTGTCATGCGGATAAGGGCTGCAAAAGCATCGGGCCGCTCCAGCCATAATTTCGGCAGCGCCAGTGTGGCCAGTTGGCCGCGCGCGCCCAGAACATGAAATGTGTTATTGCCACGCGCATCCGCCACGCTCAGGTCATCGGGCTGGATAAAATCCTTAGGGTTTTGCAAGGCAATGTCGATGGCTTTATCAAACGCACCTGTTTTGGCCAGATATAAAAACCCGTTGCCAGCGCCCATGGGTTTGCGCAAGTCGTCCAAAGTTTGGGGGTTGAAGGCGGTATCGTGAATGGTGTTACTGCGTGCGGCCCAGCTATCCAGCACGATTTCAACTTCTTCGTAGTCGCCTTTATAAAGTATCTGGCATTTCTCCAAATAAGTTTTGGCATGCGCTTCATCGGCACCATGCGACAAGATAAAGTCCAGCATGGGGCCGTGGTTTTCTTCGATTACGCCTTCCATCATAATTTTGCAGGTAAGGTCGGTGGTATAACCTTTGGCCATGAATTCTTTGAGCAGGTCCACGTGCCCGCCCAACATGGCGGCACCGGCAATGTCAAAATCTTCGGTTGTTGTCGCATCAAACCCGTAGCCCATTATTTTATAAACAAGGTCCGGGTGGTTGGCGCCAGCGGCAAAATGCAAAGCCTCGTGATAGTAATAGGGCTCGTGCACGCCGCGTTTGTGTTCGGCATCCAGAATATCCGGCAGATTAAACCGTGCCGCCAATACAAGACGGTTGAAGCCCACGCCGCGCATGGTGGGTTCGATATCCACCCCCTGACGCAATAGGCTATGAACCGACTCGCGGTCTTTTGCCGCAACGGCTTTTCTAAGCGCTTCTTGCTCTGCGCTGGGTTTTGGTATGTCAGGGAACATGTTTCTTTTCCGAAATATCTATCTTTTATAAAGGCTTGAAAGAAAAAGGTCAATGATTCAAGGCCTGAAGGTAAGTTTCCGCCAGAGTTAACAATGTTAAGCCAATCTTAATAAATCACTGATAAAAAAGAATAAAGCAGGATACAGCGTAGGTGTTTTGCTTGAATAATTCTAAAATTTTATGTAATATAAGAAGTATAGGGGATTCAGATGACGCATAAACCGGAATTTGATGCCAAGGCCCAAAAAGCAGCGCCAGCTGCTGTTGCCTCACCGGGCGCGTCCAACACCGCCAAGCAGGAAGTCAAGGTTGTGCACCATTACGGCGCGAGCGCCGTGATGCGCAATTCTTAAACGATATATAGAGTTTTTTGTTGTGAGCCCCATAACTTCTCAAACCCGGCTTTTCGTGAGCCGGGTTTATTTTGTCGGCTCATTCTTTATGAATAATTGTGGATAAAACTAACACCTTTCCGCCGAACTATGCTCTCATACAGATGCAAATGGCGGTCATGACGGGTGTGTTATCCGGGGTTTTTGGGAGAATCTTTCATGTCACGTTTGCGGTCTCAGGCAGCTCTGCCATTCTTTTTTGATCCATCGACGCCATCGCCGTCAAATCCACCGCCACCGAACCCGCCAATAGAACGCGGGGACTGGACGGAATATGTAGCAGGCAAAGGTTTTGCCCGTAAACCCGTGCAGGTGGATTTCATCGGCACGGTGGTGAACGAACGTCCGGATCCATTCGCTAGCGAAGAACAAAAACGCAAACGCCAGCGCGAGCTGAACCGTGAAGCATCACGCAACCAAAGCGTGCTTGAAAAAGCCATTTTCATTTTGTCGCAAAGCCCGACAGGTCGCGACGTGCTGGAACAAATGACCAAAGAAGGATACCAGATTGTATTCGATGATCGCCGCACGGGTGATCGCGGTGCAGGTGGTTTGTGTGATCCGACCGATAAAAAAATTATTCTGCGCGGGCATGATAATCCCGAATATCTGGCATTGCTGCTGGGCCACGAATGTGTGCATGCGGTGCAAAACACGCGGCACGATATTTTCCCCTCCACGCGTCACAAGCCGGAAGCAGGCATTAAACTGTCCTTCGCGATTGAAGCAGATGCCTATGCGCAGCAGTCACAAATCGCGTTAGAACTGGCCTATGGGGATCCGGAAGGGCCTGTCGATCAAATCCGTATGGATGGCCCTTTGCAGCAAATGCGCAATCGCTTCCCCGATATTATGAAGGCGGCAGAGCGTGTGTTGAGCGATAAGAAAAACATCACCAACGGCGCAAGTGTTGCCGCCGCCTTCGAAGCGTTCTACGACAATTTTTATCTGCGCACCTTCTATGAAGATTCGCATATCGAATGGGCGGCTATGTATGCACCGCAGCTGAAAAATTCTTTCCCTTACTTGCAAAAACATTTTGCCAAGGATGTGGATAGCCAGTGGATCAAAGATCGTATCCAGCATCGTGGCAAATCATACCTGAACCAGCATGCGCCGAATTTGACATTTGATGATGCACGCCACAGCGGGTTGACGGATGAAACGATCAAGAAGGTCAAAAGATTCTACACCAACCATCTGCCTAAAGACGCACCACCGAATTTGAAAAACTTCGGTGTGCATATGAAGAATGCAGTGGATTGGGTATTGGGCCTGGCCGGTGATACGCATGTCATTTTCAAAAAAGATGACGACCGTACCAAACCGCCCCTGAAAGCGCCGCCGCGCCGCGACCGTTTCGGCTTTTGGAAGTAATCGATAGCGCAACACAAAACCCGCAGCCGGTCATATCGGCTGCGGGTTTTGTCTATGTGGCGTCAGGCCGTTTGTTTTTATCCACCTGTTTGCGGGGCTTTTGGGGGGATTTCCCAATGATTTCAATAACCTGATTCGGACTCAGGGTATTGACATATTCATCAAATTCGGGATAATAAGGCTCCGTTTACCCTTATAATATGTGAATAATACCGTGCCCGACGATTTTTCAGTCATTGCCGATAATTGGCCCGCCACTTTGACATACCTTGAAAAGGTATTGGTGGCCGCAGAATTACCCTTGCCGCCATCGGCAGCTGGGGCACCTGCCGATCTGCAAGGTATCTTCAAAGGTCTGAAAACCGATGACTGGGGTGTAAACCGCAAAGTCTATACCTTTGGGCGTTTGCCGTTAGACCAAGCCATTCCCGCTGCCGCTGCTGGTTTATTGCCGTGGTGGGCTGTGTTTACGGGCCGCGCCTATACGGGTGATCTGGACGGCCTGCGCCGTGTGCAAACGGCGGCTGAAAAATACATCGAAGACAAAGACGAACGCCCCAACCCGAGTGCCGCGATGACGTGGCTTTCCTATCCGCATGATTTGCAAGATGGCTATAAAAACACCATCAAGGCCGATGTGTTGCAGCAGTTGTTTGACTGGGGCGCGAAGCCGAATTACGACAGCGGTAGCTGGTTTGAAAAAACGCTCACAAAATGCGATACCGATATTATCGAGGCATGGCTGGATAATGGCGCATCTTTAAGAACGATGACCAAGGTTATCAATGCGGCAGCCAGCCGTAACACAGAGCTGTATCATAAACTTGTATCCGTTTTGCCGGGCCGCGCTTTCTACGACAAGCTGGATGCAGATACTTTGTTGGAAACAAAATTTGTGCCCGATGTCGGCGGTATCAGCACCATGCGCACGATGTTCAATTTCAAAGCGCGGCGCGTGCAAGAAGTTTTTGAGGCGGTCAATATGAAGCAACCCGCCATGCACAGTGTGACGTTTGACGAATATTCAACAACCGCCATCGAAGACGCCGTGCGTCGCATGGAAAAGCTGACAGGTAAAGAAGTTGTGCTGGGTGCTGTCATGGACAAGCCCAAACGCGCCAAGTTAAGCTTACCTGCCGCCGCCAATTTAAAGCCGAAAGGATAAGACATGGCCGAATATCATGACGACCTGCCTTTTACGCCACGGCCTGCGGAAACGCAAAATGAGGTCAAGCCCGCTGTGGTGGATCCGGAACTTTTGCGCAGCTCGGTTGATCCGGAACAGTGGCGGCAAGCAGCCACGGCATATCAAAAACTTTTCCGTGATATAAACCCGCAAAAAATTGCCCGCGAAGCGGCCTTGAGTATCGAGAGCGACCAAAACCGTGATGCAAAAATCCGTCAGGCCTTGGAGCCCGCGCGAAAACTTTTAAGCTCTATGCCCACAAGCAACTGGCCCTCCGGCCGCAGCTATCTGACGTATGCAGCGATTGATACGGATGTTGTGTTGTTGCTGTGCGAAAATAAAATGCTGTCCTGGCAGGATGCGCTGAATGCAAAAGCTGCTTTTGGCACGGCGGAAGATGTGAAAAAGATTTGCGATACGGCAAGCCTGTCGAACAATAATATTAGCCTCAACTCTGCTCTTGTTTGGGCCGCGAAGCCGCAATTGCTGGTGGCGGGTTTCATGCACATGGGTAATGTGGCCACGACCGAAGAAATCCTACAGCGCGGCGCCAATGCCAATTACGACAGTAATAGTCTTTTTCAGGCCGTCACAGAACATGGCGATTTAGACGTCGCGCGCGCTTTTGCAAAACGTGCCGCCGTTGCCAATATAAACATCGAAAGCCACATGAATTGGGCCAAAGGCAACAGCCGCCCGAAACTCTACGAAAATATGCGCAAGCTATATTGGGAATATGGCCGCTATAGCGTGACAGATTACGATACGTTGGTGGAAACCAAACAGTTGCCGGAAAAAGCATCGCAACTGCATATTGTTTTTAATTTTGCATCCCGCCGTGTGAGCGAGATTTACGATTACGGCCCGCAACGTCAATCTATCAAAACCGATATTGCCTTTGAAGATTATGCAGAAGAAGCACTGTACGCCGCGCACCGTAAATTGGTGGAGCTGGGTGGAAATCCGCCGGCCTAT
>JBGTNC010000054.1:0-3948 GCA_041743265.1 Alphaproteobacteria bacterium
GGGTTTTTTCGACGATTATAAGAAACGCTCGCTCTATGGCGACATGACGGGCCCTGCACGTAGTGCGCGGGAATCTGCGGCCTTTGACATGGCCGATAGCCATCACAACAGAAGAAACAATTACCAAAACAATGGCGTGTCAGGCCCGCAAGGCGGCATCGACATTGAATTCCGCTTCGAGAAAAAAGGCATTCTGCGCACACTGCTTGGGGGTATCATTGCCTTGTGCATCGGGGGTGTGCTGCATCACTTCTTTGGCGACTCGCTGAAGTTTCCAGCCCTTGGTTTATTGTTCATCGGCAGCCTGTTGATGATGGCAACGGTGTTTCAGGTCTTGATCAACCTGCTTTTTGCCGCGCTTTGCGGCATGGGCACGCTTTACCAAAGCCCGTTATTGCGTCGTTGCGTCAAAAGCGCGATTGGCTGCGGTGTCATCACCGTAGTTGTCACGGGCGGTTATGCCAGCGGATTTATATATGGTGCGATTTTGGGTGTTCTGCTGGCACTTGGCTATACGTTTTATAAAAGCCGCAAAAAAACTTAATACCAAACAGTCATTGTGCGATGTGCGGGCTTGGAAATGTAATCCTGCGCGTATCCTCTGTTCCAAATAATACGGTCAAGGTCGAGAGCGCTGACGCTTTGGCTTTGGCCTTGCGCTTGCGCCACGGTGACAAGGCATTCTACGGCGTGAATGGAGACTGCACGCAATTCCACCTCCTCAGCCGTATCTGGCGCAATAAGCTCGCCAGCATCAATTGCTGCCGCCAAATCGGCTGCATAGGTCAGAATACCGTCATAACGCAGCACATGCGGCACCATGTTATCGGCAAAAATTGTCAGCTGATCCAGATCATCAAAATCCGCCAGCCCCTGACCACCCAAGGCCAGATGCATATCCGCCGCCAGAATTTGGGCGCGTTTATAAATGGGCACAAGCGTATCATTATACGTTGTCACATCAGCAAACCCCGGCCATGCGGCCACAAGTTCGGCAAGACGCACGGCTGATTTTTGGCAATCTGCCAGCAGATTAAGCACTTGCCCCTGATAATGGGCATGCACAGCAGCCCCCGCTTCGTTCAGATGTTTGGCAAATAGCATCATCAATTCATCGAGTGCTGGATCTGCCTGTGCAGGTATGCCGAAAACATCATGGCACACGGCAGGTGTTACGACCGCCCATTGCGCCGGTGTTTTCAACGTATTCTCATCAAACGCACGGCGCAGCGCCAAGGCGAGATCAGCATATTCCAACCCAAGATTTTTTTGTTGTGCCACGGCGAAATAGCCGGAACCGAAATTGATCGCATCAAGCGCCAGTACGTAAGCAGCTGTTTCTTCTGTCGTGCCCGCAGCACCCAAAGTGTCACGGTCAAGCGTTGTCATGCCTTGGCCTGTTGATTGCGCCAATAACAAACCTGCATAAGCCGCCAGTTTGTCATGACAGATATGCACACTCTGCGCCTTGCCTGCAACCATGGCGGCAGCTTCACGTACTTGTGTACAAATGTTTTTGGATTGCATTGTGACCGGCATTGTCATTATTCGTCTGTACCGGTGGCGGCTTCCTTGGGTTCTTCTATATCGGCCGCTTTTTCTGCTTTGACCTGTTTGGCCAGCCATTCCAGAATGATAAAGCCTGCATGGTGCTCATACAAATCATTATGATTGCCGCCGTTAATGCTGACAAATTCTTTGGGATGATTGGCACGCTCATAGAGATTTTTGGCGAGCACTTGCGGGATAACAGCATCTTCATCCCCATGCACGATCAAAAGGTTCGATGTCACATCGACAATTTTATCAATATTGTCGAAACGGTCTTTCATCAGCCAATCTATAGGCAGGAAGAAATATTGCTTCTTGGCAACATCCGCAGCACTTGAAAAAGGTGCTTCCAAAATCAGATAGCGCGGTTGATTTTCGTAGGCCATTTGCACGGCAACGCCAGAGCCAATGCTCTCGCCGTAATACACAAACTGTGCTGGGCTATAACCTTCGCCATCCAGCCATTTCAGCGCGGCACGGGCATCTTTATAAAGCCCTTGTTCCGACGGACGTCCGGGGTTGCCACCATAGCCACGATATTCCACAAACATCAGACCATAGCCGCTTTCGATGAAATAGCGTGCCTTCAACTGGCGATGACCGATATGGCCGCCATTGCCGTGGAAATAAACCACGATTTTGCCGTTCTTATTCTCGGGCGGTGCAAACCATGCCAGCAACTGCAAGCCATCATCGGTTTTGAGCGTGATTTCCGACATCTCCGGCACACTATTCTCTTTGGGGTCGCCCGGAAAAGATTTATTGGGGAAATACTGCATGCTGCGCTGGTTGATATAAACCAGCACCACGACAAACACATATAAAACCAGCAGCTGAAATGCCAGACGTGCGATGAATGCAATCATATCCTTACGCTGTCTCCTGCAGCAAACCGCCATATAAACGGCTATAGGCACTGTTACGCGCCAGCAATTCGGCATGATTGCCTGTTTCAATGATCTTGCCATTCTGCATCACGTGAATAATATCCGCGCCCATAATGGTAGATAAACGGTGTGCCACCACAATTGTGGTGCGGCCTTTTTGCAGACGCTCAAGCGCGGATTGCACCAGACGCTCTGATTGCGTATCAAGCGCGGAAGTGGCTTCATCCAGTAATAAGACGGGTGCATTTTTCAACATAGCCCGCGCGATGGAAATACGCTGGCGCTGCCCACCCGATAATTTGGCACCGTTTTCGCCCACAATGGTGTCGTAGCCATGCGGCAAATCCATGATAAATTCATGCGCGGCGGCATTCTGTGCGGCGGCGATAATTTCTTCGTCTGTCGCATCCAGCGTGCCATAGGCAATATTATCGCGCACTGTATCGTTAAAAATCGCCACTTCCTGACTGACCAGCGCCATATGGGCACGCAGGCTTTTAACTGTCACATCGCGAATATCCTCACCGTCCAGTCGAATGGCCCCTTCCGTCACGTCATAAAAACGCGGGATCAGATTCAAAATCGTCGATTTACCTGCCCCCGACTGCCCGACAAGTGCCACCGTTTTACCAGCAGGTACGGTAAAGGACACGCCACTTAACGCTTCCGTACCATCCGCATAGGCGAAGGTTACATTCTCCACGGACAAATCACCGCGCACGTTTTCCATGACTTTTGCGTCAGGTTTATCTGTCACCGCAGGCGGCAGATCCAACATATTGAATAAGCGCTCGACTGCAGCAAGTCCCATTTGCATCAGATTGTTCAGCTTTGCCAGACGTTTCATCGGTTCGTATGCCATCAGGAAAGCTGCAATAAAGGAAAAGAGTTTACCCGCCGTACTATCCCCCGCCATTACCTGCATACCGCCGTAAACAATGATGGTCACAATCGCAACGCCGCTCAATGCTTCAGAGATGGGTACAGCAGAGGCCGATACACGGTAGCTGCGATACATCAGCGAAAAGATGCGGTCAATAATGACATTCACACGCGTTTTTTCGAATTCTTCCATGCCGTAGGATTTGACATGCTTGCTGCCCTGAAATGCCTGTCCCAGCATACTGGTCAAAAGACCGGTTTCGACTTGCGTATTGGTGGATACCTTGCGCAGTTTCTTACCAAGGCGCATCACAAAATAAGCAGCCGTTGGAAAAACAAACAAGGATATCAGTGTCAGCTTCCAGTCCTGATAAAACATGACACCGATCAAAAAGATGAGCGTCAGCGTGTTTTTGCCAATACCCGTCATCGTTTCAATCAGGGCCGAGCGGATCATCCCCACATCGGAAATAAAGCGCGACAGCAACGTGCCGCTTTGCTGCCCGTGGAAAAATGCCAAATCGGCATAGACCAGATGCCCGAACATATCGCGTTGAATATCGCAGATCACGCGCTGGCCAATTTTGTTCATCAGTACCGTGTGGCCATAGGTGGCAAAACCGCGCAC
>JBGTNC010000055.1:0-5174 GCA_041743265.1 Alphaproteobacteria bacterium
GCCTTCTGGACGGCTGGCGCCAAAAGCACCGAAACCTTTGAGCATGTTGAAAAAACAATCAAAGGCAAATGGCAGGACGAACAGCCTAAACCCAAAGCCGCGCCAAAACCGCCGGCACCGGCCGCACGCGCATGCAAAGAATGCGGCCGTATCACCAACAACCCTTGCCGTTAACAAGAACAGGCTTCACTTCCGATGATGATGATCCTTTTCAACAGCCGCGCCAGCTTGAACGAAGAGCAGATCATAGAGCCTGCGGCTGAAAAAGATATGTTCTGGGTCACCCAAGGAAGCCCTGCGGTCACGCCTGAAAACTTTCACCGCCAGTTACAAACGCAGATGGAGATGGAAAAGCGGGCTGCCAAAATATTAAGCGAGCCGCATAACCATTACACCGAAGTACGCTATAAACGCCTGCCGGACGGAAAATCCGGTGCCATCTTCTTCAATTAAGAGAAGCACGTCACGATATGTACAGTTCCTATTCATCCCGACAAAGAAAAAAGAAGCGCGCCCAGAAAGCGCGCAGCCTTTATGAAGAAGCGTTGTACACACTGGAAACGAGCGCGTCAAAAGGCATGGATGATTATTTATACATCATAAAAATGCGTGACACTTACGGACAAGCACAGCCAGATACACCGCCCCTGCCCACTGATCCTATCTGGATGCCAGAGGGTGATTCCGGTTTCAAAAAAGATTTTAACGAGGTGCGAAAAAAAATATCTGCGGTAGAAAAGCGTGAAAAAAAGTCCCGCACCTATACAGAAAAGCATAAAAACCGCATGCCCTATAGCACGCAACGCTTTACTGACTTTTAAAAGATAACGCCGTTAACCTTTTTCACGCAGCAAGCGTGATTTTTCACGCTGCCAGTCGCGTGTTTTAGACGTTTCGCGCTTGTCGTGCTGCTTCTTGCCTGTGGCAATCCCCAGCTCAACCTTGGCAATCCCGCGCTTATTGAAATAGATCGACAAGGGGATCAAGGTTGTGCCCTTGCGCTGCACGGCGCCAATCAATTTGCTTAATTGGTTTTTATGCAGCAGTAATTTACGCGGACGGCGCACTTCGTGCTGTAATTTCACATGCGCCTTGTTGTATTCCGGTATATAGGCATTCACCAGATAAAGCGCACCGCCATTCGCGCTGGCGTAGCTTTCATTCACACTGGCCTGCCCCGCACGCAGAGACTTCACTTCTGTGCCTGTCAGCATAATGCCAGCTTCCAGCACATCTTCGATAAAGTAGTCAAACCGCGCCCTGCGGTTCTGGGCAACGGTCTTGTTATTGGGGTCTTTCGACTTATCGCTGTTTTTATTCTTACCCGCCATTGTCTTACTTTTTGGCTTTGCCACCTTTCAAAATACCGGCGGCCTGCATCGCGCCATCCAGCAGCTTGCGTGTCGGGGCTGTCACGGGGATCAAAGGCAGACGCAGCTCTTCGCCAATTTTTCCCATTTTGGACAGGCAATATTTAGCAGGTGCCGGATTGGTTTCGGCAAACAGATATTTGTGCAGTGGCAGCAAAGTATCGCGCACTTTGGCAAAAGTCTTAAAATCCTGCTTTTGCCAGGCCGTATGCAACTGCGAACATAATTTAGGCGCCACGTTTGCTGTCACCGAAATGCAGCCATGGCCGCCCTGTGCCAGATAGGCGGCAACCGTTGCATCTTCGCCGGATAGCTGGATAAAATCATCGCCCAGCGCATGACGGATTTGCAAGGGGCGCGAAAGGTCAACAGACGCATCCTTGATTGCAACCACGCGTTTCAGCGTGGCCAGACGGATAACCGTCTCCACAGCCAGATCCACGCCGGTACGGCCAGGTACGTTATACAGAATGATCGGCAAGCCCTGCTGGTCGTTCACAGCCTTGTAATGCTGGTACATACCCTCTTGGCTAGGCTTGTTATAATAAGGCGTTACGACTAGAATACCGTCAGCGCCGCTTTTTTCGGCAAAGCGCGCAAGTTCCACCGCTTTATCTGTTGCGTTGGATCCGGCACCTGCGATCACGGGCACACGGCCACGCGCCGCCTCCACGCAGGCCACGATCAGGGACTTGTGTTCACTGTCCGAAAGCGTCGGTGTTTCACCCGTTGTGCCACAAGGAATTAGACCATGCGTGCCGCTTGCAATATGCCACTCGACAAGTTGCTGAAACGCATCAATATCCACCTTGCCCTTTTTAAAAGGGGTGACGAGGGCCACGCAGGAACCGTGAAATTTTTTCTTGGCCATTTTTATTCTCCTTGGCAAATGCCCCCCACTCTAACCGCCTCCGGCGTTTCAGGCAAGCCAGTCGGCATACCAAAGCCCCGCAAAAGGCTGCTTTTCACACCTATGTTGGCAGTTTTATCACTCCTGATGCTCGCGAATCCACTGCCCACCGCCCCCGCATATGCGGCCAATGTGGCTGAAGTTGGCGCAGATTTGCAAAAAACGCTCAGCCTTTTGTCACAGCGACAAGACCCTGTCGCACGTAAGCTGCTTGTCTGGCTCTATGCCACCGAAAGCAATCTGCCTATTCATGCGCCGGATCTCATCGCCTTTACGCGCAACAATAAAAGCTGGCCACGCCAACATACTATTCGTCTCAAAATCGAAGAAAACATTGCAGGCACCGTTTCCACCGCCGATACCATTACATGGTTCAATGAAAACCCGCCTGAAACCGTGGCCGGTATCAAAGCATATATGCAGGCCCTGCTGACAACGCAGCAGACAGACCGCGCACGTCATACCATTAAAACCTTTTGGCAAAAATCCGCACTGAGCCAAAAAGAGACCACGCACCTCATTGGCCTATACCAACGGTTCTTAGATGCGCAAGACCACGCCCAGCGGGTAGACCGCATGATATGGGATGGACGCTATAGCGAAGCCGAAGCACTTTTGCCCTTTTCCGGCCCCGACACACGTGCCACAGCCAAGGCACGCATAGCGCTGGCGCGTATGTCGCGCGATGCCAACCCGACCGTTCAGGCACTCAATGCCACGCAACTGAAAAACGAAGGCGTCATGTTTGAACGTCTACGTTGGCGCCGCCGCATGAACCTTGATGCGGGTGCGCTTGAAATTCTGGACGAAAAGCCCGCCCAGCCGAAAGAACCCGATGCCTGGTGGGGGGAGATGAATATTCTCTCGCGCCGCATGATTGAAAAGCGCGATTACAAAGCCGCCTATGACATCATCAAACGTCACAAAATGACCGAAGGCGGCGGTTATGCCCAAGCAGAATGGCAGCTGGGCTGGATTGAGCTGCGGTTCTTGCAAAAACCAAGCCTTGCCTACGGCCGCTTTGCCAAGCTGTTTGATAATGTGAATGCCTCCATCAGTAAATCTCGCGCTGCTTATTGGGCCGGACGCGCAGCAGAAGCCATGCCCGACCAAATCATTGCTGCCGAGTGGCATAAAAAAGCAGCCGCCTATACATCGACTTTCTATGGCCAGTTAAGCTATGCCAAGGTATATGGCGCACCCCGCGCTGGCACATTCCAAGACCCGGTACCCACCGCCGAAATGCTGCAAGCCTTCGAACAAAAAGAGACAGTGCGTGCTGTTCGCTTGCTGCACAAAGCAGGTATGACGCAGTTTATCGACCCGTTTCTGGCCCGCCTGACAGCGGATGCACAAACGCGCACGGATTACATGCTCTCCGCCAAACTAGCACGGGAGACAGAACGTTTTTATTACGCCGTGCAAACCAACAAAGACATCCAGATGAAAACCGGCATGTTCTTGCCCGGTGAAGGCTATCCTGTTTTACCGCCCCTGCCGCTGCAATCACCTGAAAAAGCATTGGTGCATTCCATCATCTACCGCGAAAGCATGTTCAACCCCAAAGCCCTAAGCCCCGCTGGCGCACGCGGCCTGATGCAGTTAATGCCGGGTACCGCGAAAGACCTTTCCCGCAAAATCGGCGTGGGATATAGCGCGGATAAATTGATACTGGATGCACGGTACAATGTTATGCTCGGCTCCACCTATCTGGGCCAGATGCTGGAACGTTATGATGGTTTTTATCCCATGGCGATTGCGGCTTATAATGCAGGACCCGGCCGCGTGGACAGTTGGATTCGTGATTTCGGTGATCCGCGCAAAGGCGATATGGATCTGATCGACTGGCTGGAACATATTCCGATTTACGAGACCCGCAACTACGTACAGCGCGTGATGGAGTCATACTATATGTATCGTCTGCGCTTTAATGAAGCCCCGCGCACCGTGCTGGATAAAGGCCGCCCCTGATACATGGCATGATCTTTGCGTGTTTTCCCTGATGCATTGATGCACGGGGGAGAGACAACATGCCACAAACAGCGGATGAAAGCGGGCAGACAACAAGCCCTGCGGAGAGCAGCCACTGGTCGCGCCTGATACAGGGTCTGACATACAATCATATTCCGGACACACGCACCGAAATGGCGGATTTCTTGCTGGGCCATGGGCTGCCACAGACATACGTGGATAGGCTGGCCCTGAGCCTCAGCGAGATCCTGACGAACCTGATTAAGCACCCGCTGCGCAAGCCCCACAACATAGACGTACACATCACCCTGACGGCACTGGGGCTGGTCATGGATGTTGCAGATGACGCCTCGCCTTTTGCGGCATTCGATGCAAAATGCAAGGATGCGATGTCCAATTTGCGCTCGGCTGAAACCTTAAGTGAGTCCGGATATGGGCTGGGGTGTATTTTATCGCAGCATAGCCGCGTATTCTATCACCCGGCAGGCAGTGCGGCGCGCACGTTGAACCAATTCGTGATCGAGGACGATGCGGAAAGCATCGAAGGCCCGCGCAGCACAGCGGAAAGACACACGCAAAAGCCTGTCATTTTCCTTGTCGATGACGATCCGATTGCATTAAAAAACCAGCACCGCATTTTATCTGCCCATTACGATGTCATGGCTTTTTCATCTGCCACCGACGCATTGGCCGTTTACAAAGAACAGCCGCCCGATCTGGTTATCTCCGACCTGCATATGCCAGGCATGAACGGTATTGGTCTGCGCCAAGCCCTATTGGCTCTGAATAACGGTGATACGGTGCCCTTTGTTTTTATCAGCGCCGTCACATCGGGCGCGACCAGTTCTTACATCAGCCACATCGGCATTGATGATTTCATGACAAAGCCTGTCAGTGCGCCGCAACTGCTGGCAAGTGTCGAG
>JBGTNC010000056.1:0-1676 GCA_041743265.1 Alphaproteobacteria bacterium
GAAAGTAAGATTGCAGTTTTTCCTGCATGGCATCTGCCATCGGCGGGCCAATGCGTTTCAACTGCACCATGGTCAGGCAGAACAATACAGGCCATGCACCAATCATCAAAAGATCAGGCGGCGTGAACGGCAGCAAACCAAACAAGTTGAAAATGCTTGTCGGATCCGGCGCGGACATATCTTTGACCCAACCCCAGAACGGCGCGTGGCGCAGCTCTGCCGAAATCAAAATAACCTTATAAAGCGCGAAGACGATCGGGATTTGCAAAACCATCGGCCAGCAACCGCTGAACGGGTTCACATTCTCACGCTTGTACAGCTCATAGATTTCCATCTGCAACGTGGCGCGGTCGTCTTTGTACTTCGCTTGCAATTCTTGCAGCTTTGGCGCGACGAAGCGCATCTTGGCCATGGAGCGGAAAGATTTGTTGGTCAGCGGATAAACCGCCAGACGCACAATCACCGTCATCAGCAAAATCGCAATGGCAATGCTGCCCGTTGTATGTGACAGCCAATGCAACAAAATATAGAACGGCTTGGTAATCAAATACCACATACCGAAATCGATACCGAGTTCCAGTTTTTTGAAACCGTATGTTTCTTCATAGGCTTCCATCACGCGCAGGTCTTTGACACCTGTATACACATGCGTCTGTGCCTCGGCTGTATCGCCGGGGGCAAGTTCTTGCGTGTTGCTAACAATGTCTGTCTGGTAAACAGATGAATGTTTACCAGCCGCACCAATCACACGGGCGTTGAAACGCTCGTCTTTGTCCGGCAGCAAAGCGACCAGCCAATATTTATCGCTGATACCGACCCAGCCACTGGTATTCTCGCGTTCAATCTTTTCGCCTTTATCAAGGTCTTTGTAATTCGGCTCGATATGCTTATCACCCAAAAAGCCGACGGGGCCTTCATGCAAAACAAAGAAGCCGCTGAAGTCTGTGGGCATGCCGTGACGGGCAATCAGGTTATAGGCATTTACTTTCAGCGTTTGCGCGCTGTTGTTCGTCATGCTCTGGCGGATGGTGAAGAGATAGTTTTCATCCAGCGCAATACTGCGCGTAAACAACAGGCCTTCGCCGTTGTCCCATTCCAGTTGTACGGGCTTGCCACCGCTTTCCAGCGTACGTGGACTGCCGGAGGCGAGGCTCCAGACTGTATCCGATGACGGCATCTGCACGCCGCTGCGATCCGCCATCCAGCCGCTTTCCACGTAATAGGCGCCGGGCGCGCCTGTCGGGCTCAGCAGCTCAACGTTTTCTTCACGGGCGATTGTTTTGTAATGGCCATCCAGCAAAATATCATCCAGCCGCGCGCCTTTGAGCGCCAGCGTGCCTGTGATTTTTGCGCCGTTGATGGGCAGACGTTCGCCACTTTGCGCCATCACATCTGTGCGTTCGCGCAATTTGCCATCATCGGCGACAACATCTGTCTGCTTTTCGGCTTGTACCTGCTTTGCTTCAGTGGCGGCGCGCTCTTGCTGCGCTTGCTGACGTGGACGGTCCACCAAAAAGTAGAATGCCAGAAAGATGGTCAATGAAATAATCACGGCCATCATCAGGCGGCTGCGGTCTTCTACTTCATGCGGGTCATACTGCTTCATCGGTATTCTTTCTTAAGGTCTTCTGTTTGAGTACAGAGGTTTCCGTGCGGGGATTGCCCGCATCTTTATC
>JBGTNC010000057.1:0-5936 GCA_041743265.1 Alphaproteobacteria bacterium
TATGGTGTTCTAAACGGCGCACATGTGCCCGATGTGCATGTGGAGGTGTATAACGCCGATCACGCCCGTGAAATTGTCTTGGCCAGTGACGGATACCCCCGTGTTTTCAGCACATTTGAAGAGACCGAACGTTTCTTGCAGTACGTGGTGACAGAAGATCCGCTGATGTACCGCCTGTACCCGCAGGTTAAAAGCGTCAAAAAAGGCTACGTGTCTTTTGATGATCGCAGCTATGTCAGGTTTCTGCCCTGATGTCGGTGACGCCTGAAATTATTCCAACGCCAGAACCGCTGGCGGTACGTTTTTCTGCACTGGGTATCGAAAGCGTCACTTACGTGCATCCTCCTGTTTTTACGGTGGAAGAAGGCGAAGACTTCAAACATAAAATTCCGGCGGGTCATACCAAAAACCTTTTCCTGAAAGACAAAAAGGGCCAGCTATGGTTGGTCACCGCACAGGCAGAAACGCAAGTCGATCTCAAAGTCTTGCCTGCCCGTATGGGTGCTGCGCGGCTGTCTTTCGGTTCTGCGGATCTGTTGTTATCGGTGCTGGGCGTGACGCCGGGTTCTGTCACGCCTTTGGCTTTGGTAAATGATGCAGCGCAGCAAAAGGTCCGCTTTGTGCTCGATGAACGCTTGATGGATTTTGATATGATTGGCTGCCATCCCTTGCGTAATGACTATACCACCTGCCTGTCGCCCCATAATCTTGTGCGGTTTATCAAAGATATGGGCTATACGCCGCAAATATTGCCGCTCGGCAGTGCGGACACTGTCCCGATCGCCTAAAAAGATTGATTTTAAAGGCATTGGCTTTATCTGAATGCTCAGGTGCTGTTATAATCGCCGCACCAAGAAACAAGCCGACGGACAGGAACCGATATGCTGGATTTAACCGCTTTGCAAACCAATGCCGCCCCCGCAGCTGCCCCTGCGTATATTCACGATACGCATACGGAAGGCTTTGAAACGGATGTGCTGGCTGTCTCTATGCAGATCCCCGTCATCGTCGATTTCTGGGCGCCTTGGTGCGGGCCGTGCAAACAGTTGATGCCTCTGTTGGAAAAAGTTGTAACCGGCGCCGCAGGTGCCGTGAAAATGGTAAAAGTCGATATTGATAAAAACCCCGAACTTGCCCAAATTTTCCGCGTGCAATCTGTGCCGACGGTTTATGCCTTTTGGCAAGGCCAGCCGGTGGATGGTTTCATGGGCGGCAAGCCTGAGAGCGAGATTAAAGAATTCGTCGACAAGCTCATCAAGCTGGCAGGCGCAAAACCACCCGAGAAAAAAGAAAAGCTCGATACAGAACCGATGATGGCCACAGCCGACAAACATCTGGCAGATGGCGAATATATGGAAGCGCTTGCTGTTTACAGCACAATCTTGGACATGGAGCCGGATAATATGTCCGCCATGGCGGGTATCGGCTGGTGCTTTGTTGCCGAAAAATCTTTGGAAGGTTTGGCAGAATTATTGTCGCAATTAACGCCGGAGCAGAAGAAAGACCCAGCTGTTAAAGGCCTCGGATTTCTAATGACGCAGGCCGAAGATATGGATGTTGCCGCACCGGAAACCCTGCAAGCCACGCTCGATAAAACCCCTACAGATTTAGCAGCACGGTATGATCTGGCGCGCGCGCATCTGGCAGGGCTGAATGTGGAAGCTGCGATTGAAGAGCTGGTAGAACTCACGCGGCGTAACCGCGAATGGGAAGAACAAAAAGCCCGTAAACTGCTTTTGGATGTTTTTGATGCCTTGGGCCCCAAACATCCGCAAACCGCACAGGGCCGTCGGCAGCTGTCTGCCGTTTTGTTCTCCTGATATACCGAGGATATGGGTATGACAGAGGCTTTTGACATTTCATTCGACGATTTGCCGCAGGATATCCCCCTGTTCCCGCTGCCGCGTGTGATTTTGCTGCCGCGTGTGCAATTGCCCCTGAATATTTTTGAACCGCGCTATTTGTCGATGGTGGATGATGCGATGTCGTCCCATAAACTGATCGGTATGATCCAGCCGCAATCGGATACGTCGGAACTGCCCCTGTGCAAAATTGGCGGCGTCGGGCGCATTGTTTCGTATAGCGAAACGGATGATGGACGTTATTTAATCACCCTGAAAGGCGTGTGCCGCTTTACCCTGCCGGATGCACCTGTTGAAACAATCAACGGTTACTTGCAAGGCCGCCCCGATTGGCAGCCGTTTGTGGATGATTTTACAGCTGATACGATGACAGATATTTGCCGCGACACCATGGTGGGCAGCCTGCATGCCTATTTTGACCAGATGGGCATGTCTTGCGACCAATGGGAACAAATCCGCCAGATCGGCTGTGAAAAGCTGATTTCAACGCTCAGCGTCGTTTGCCCGTTTGAATCCGAACATAAACAGGCTTTGCTGGAAGCGGCGACATTGGCAGAGCGCGCACGGTTGCTGCACGCGCTGTTGGAGGCTGCCGTGCGTGAAGGCGGCGATACAGATGCACCGCGTACGTGCCATTAAAACATAAGGATAAGCCATGCCCCATACGGTTAAAAAAGCCGATCCGAAGCTGTTGGAAATACTGGTTTGTCCGGTGACCAAGGCACCGCTGGAATATGACGCGGAAAAACAAGAACTGGTCAGCCATCAAGCAGGCGTTGCTTTTCCGATAAGGGATGGTATTCCTGTGATGCTGGTGGATGCCGCCCGCAAGCTTGACGTATAAAATCCGCGCATAAAAATTTCTATGCCATTCCACATTCAGTATACAATAAAAGAAGCATGACCGATCGCATCTGGATATATGATTCAACTCTTTTCGCGGGTGACCGCGCCCCCGGCCATGCCTTGCGTCCGGATGATAAAGTACATCTGGCCGCCACGTTAGATGATTTGGGCGTAGATGTGATTGAGGCCGGCATGCCAGCAGATGGCCCTGCGGCTGTCGAATCTATCCAGCGTGTGGCAGGGGTTTTGCGAAATGCAACCTTGTCTGTCTATTGCCGCACCCTGCCGCAAGACATTGCCGATGCGGCCGCTTTGGTCAAACCTTTGCGGCGGGCCCGGCTGAATGTATTCACGCCTGTGTCACAACAGCATATGAAATATAAACTAAATATGTCCGAAGCCGAGGCGCTGGATACCGTTAAAAACGGTGTTACCGCCGCCCGCCGCTATGCCGAAGATGTACAATGGACCGCTGAAGATGCCACGCGTGCTGGCGAAGATTTCCTCTGTCGTGCCGTTGAAACTGCTATTACAGCCGGTGCCATGGTGATCGATATTGCCGATACAGTCGGCTATGGCGTGCCCGGTGAAATGGCCAGTATTGTGCGGATGCTCAAAAAACGTGTGCCTAATCTGGACCGTGCTGTGCTGTCAGTGGATTGCCCGAATGATCTGGGCCTTGCCTTGGCCAATACCTTGGCGGCAATTGAAGCGGGCGCACGGCAGGTGACCGTCACACTGGGGGGCATGGGTGCCCGCGCCGGTCATACCGCGCTGGAAGAGGTCGTCATGGCCCTGCGCACCCGCCAAGATAAATTACAGTATGAAACCGCCGTGGTGTCCGAGCGTTTTGTCGCTGCCACCAAACAACTGAGCGAACTGACGGGCTTTCCCATCCCCCCCGGTAAGCCTGTTGTGGGATTAAACGTCTTTTCGCAAGAATCCGGTATTCACACCAATGGTTGTGCGTATGAAATTATGACGCCGGAATCTGTCGGGCGCGAAAAAACCGATCTGGTCATTGGCAAATACGCCAGCAGCAGTGCCTTTCGCGCCAAGCTGCGCACGCTGGGGTTTGATCTGGATGATCAAGCCTTTGCGGCCGCCTTTTTGCGGTTCAAAGATTTTGCCGAACGCCGCCGCCGTGTCAGCGATGATGATCTGGTCGTGATCGCAACCTCCACCGAAGGCTTGCCGAGCGAACGGATTACGTTTGTTTCCATGGGGGTTAAATCAGGCTCCTTCGGCCCGCAAGAGGCAGAGCTGGAAGTGGAAATTGACGGCAAGCGCAATAAGGCCCGCGCTGTCGGTAAGGGGCCTGTGGATGCGTGTTTCAAAGCCATCCGCATTTTGGTCCCGCATGATGATGTGGTCTTGACCAATTACGAGCTTAAAGCATTGACGCAAGGCTCCGACGCTAAAGGCGAAGTGGTCGTGCGTTTAACAGGCGATGGTCATAGCTACAACGGTGTCGGGATTGATGCCGATGTGATTGTGGCATCGTGCCGTGCTTATATTGATGCGCTTAACCGCTTGCTGGCAGGTCGGGATGCTCAAAACACTCACGCGCAAACTTAGGCCCGCCCCACCGCCCGCCACCATTGACGGTGTGCGCGTGGCACCGAACATGCGTGCGCGCAGGCTGGCCTTGCGGGTGGATACGCGCAAAGGGGATATCGCCCTGACATGGCCGCGCCGTTGTACGCTGGCCGCTGCCCAAAAATTTGTGCGTGAAAATAAGGCGTGGATTGCCGAACAGCGCGCCAAACTTGTGCCCATGCGCCCGTTCGAAGCGGGTATCACGCTCTCTATTGCGGGTCAAAAATACACCATCGTGCATAAAGAAGGTCGCGGCTTGACGCGGCTGGAAGGTCACCGCCTGATTGTGCAGGGCGATCCTGCACATTTGTCGCGTCGCGTGCGGGACTTTTTGAAAAAAGAAGCCGCGCGTGTGATGCAGGCCTTGTCCGATAAGAAAGCCGCCAAGCTAGGGTTAAAGCCCACCGCCGTGCGTGTGCTGGATCCGCGCTCCCGCTGGGGCTCTTGCGGGCCGGATGGTAAGTTGATGTTCTCGTGGCGGCTTATTCTGGCCCCCTATGATGTGCTGGATTATCTGGTCGCCCACGAGGTTGCCCACCGGAAACAAATGAACCACGGCCCCAAATTCTGGGCGCTCTGCGATACCATGGCACGCGACATGACAGCTTCGCGCCGCTGGCTAAACGATTACGGCCAGACATTGATGGTCTGGGGATAAACAAAAACCCCCGAAATGGCTTCGGGGGTTTTGTGTTGTGATGTTTTTGCGTGTTAGCAATTACATCGCCGGTTTTTGGGATGGTTTCTGGCGGCTGATTTTTTGTTGGCGCAGGGCTTTTGTCAAAGCGGCGCGTTCTGTTTCCAGGCGGTCCAGTTTTTCATTTACGATTTTTCCGAAAGCGGCTTTCGCCAAACCCTTGTCGGCAAAGAGCATCTGCTTGTCACCGTTCGCGACAATGCCCGGCATTTTCGGGGATGTTGTATCGTGTGCGGTTTGGTCCGTCGCACCCAATTTATAGGTATAGGTGGCACTAATGTCTGCCGCGCTGCCGAAAGTAAAATCGCTGATGTCGCGTGCAGCGATGGTGACAGGTGTTATTTGGGGTGCTTGGTTTGTTTCGTGAATAACAAAAGCCTTATCGCCCACATTCAAAATTTGGTCTGGCACTTTCAGCGTTGGTTTCAGCGGGGTGACGTCAACGGTGAAATCAGCTGCAAGCGTCTGTTCAATCTTCTTGATTGTTTGTGTAGCGGTTTCGAAAGCCTGGGCAAGTGGGATGCGGTCGGGCGTGGCTGGCTGCATCAGTGCCGTGACCAGTGCTTCTTTTGCTTCCGGTGTTTGCATCATTTCGCGCAGTTTTTCTTTTTGTGCGGCGTAGTGATTGCGGCGCTCTTCAATCAGCGCTTTGGCAGCATCTTCAACAGAGGCAAAGTGAAAAGATTCTGTGGGCGAACCGAGCGCCTCGATAATCAAAACTTTAGACGAGATATGTATCCCGGCTGCCTTTTGCAGCTTGCCGGCCAGATCTGTGGGGCGGTGCATGTCGAAGTCGAGATGTGCAAGGGAGGACACATAGCTCAGGCCGAATTGTTCGATGGCGTTTTCGCGGGATAGTTCTTTCATAGCGGCATACTCTCAAATGTTTATTTTACGGAAATTTTTAAAGGTTCTGCATTATGGCTATGAAT
>JBGTNC010000058.1:0-16095 GCA_041743265.1 Alphaproteobacteria bacterium
AAACTCACGCTGTACGCGCCCGTTACCATCGCGGAAGGGATGCAGAGCATTAATCTCCCCCATGTAATAGGCCGCGCGTTCGCTGAAGGCTTCTTCATCAAGCCCCGTCAAATGTTTTTCCCGCGCCAGCTCATCAAAAATCTTTTTGCCCGCGCTGTCGATGTAGGGGAAATGGGCGAAGAAACTTTTCTCCACCATGAGATCGGTATTCCGGATTTCACCCGCCCAAGTATAGATATCCTGAAACAGGCGTTGGTGAATGGCTTTAATATGTTTGAAATCAAAATCACCCTCGACCGGGTCCAGAAACATCTCATAAAACCGCCACGCAACGAGAGAGGATTCAACCTGATCCAGCATCGCCTGATCGGTGATATCAAATTTGTTTTTCAGGACGCCCGTTTTAGGGTCGACGTAATGGTCGCGTTCGCTAATCGCCATTGCGCCCGCCTCCGTCTTTTTTCCCCGTCGCGGATACAGGGATCGGCTGGCCATAGCGGTGATAGACGGCGGCAATACCTTCAGCGACCGTCATCTCGCCTTTGGCGGCGCGGTGTAGATCATCCAGCACCTCGGACGGTACTTCCAGCCCCTCGAGCCTTTGCTGGGCTTGGGCATGGGCAACTGCCCGATGGCGTTTGGCGCTATCTGCTTGATCTTGGCGCATGTTTCAATCCTTTCTGGCATTATATCATAATCTGTCGCGCGGCTGACCGAATTTTGCCACGGGCCTTGATTTTCAAGGCTTTGGGGACATATCATGCTGTATAATAAAAGGGCAAGGAGCACTTTAACCATGACAGACATTCAAACCAGCGAAACAACGGCCGAGAACACACAACAAGCCTATACCGTTATTTTGACGGCAAGTGCCGCCAAGCGTTTGCATGTGCTGCGTGAAAAAGAAGGCAATGCAAAGCTGATGCTGCGCGTGACCATCATGGGTGGCGGTTGCTCCGGCTTTCAATACGGTATCGAGCTGACGGATGAATTGAACGCGGATGATGTCACGTTTGAAAAAGACGGCGCGGTGCTCGTCACGGACGATGTGTCCCTGCCCTATCTGAACAACGCGGAAGTCGATTATGTTGCCGACATGATGAAAGCGGCCTTCAAAATTCGCAATCCGAATGCAGCAGCTGGCTGTGGCTGCGGTAAATCATTCAGCGTTAAGAACTGATCCACTACCTTCCACCAAACGAACATCGCCTGTGCCACCATCAATGGTGAGCCAGACTTTACCTGTGGCGTTTTTCATCTGCGCGTAAAAATCAGCCCCCAGCCCTGTAATACAGGGCACGCCCTGTTCACGCGCCACCACACAGGCGTGCGATAACACGCCGCCATTGGCAAACAAAACGGCATCTGCCATCGTGAAGCATTCTGTTGTATCGGGCCTTGCGTGACGGAAAATGAAAATACAACTATCGGCCGGCTTCTCGACAGGTGGCGCATCTGTCACCATCACAACGGCCATGCCTGATATATTTCCTGCACATACGGGCAGGCCTTTAAAGGCATCTGCCGTCGCAACCTTGGCATCCACCGCTTTGTCTTTCGACGTACCTTCTGCAGGTGGCTGATCCCAAAAATACGGCAGCAGAATATCATCCTGCACATCTGCCTTTTGCGCCTTAAACAACGACTGCCAGACAACCGATAACTGCGTGCGGCGCAGCTGGATATATTGCATGTATTTAAACGTGCGGCGGTGTATGGCCGGAATTAAACTGGGGTTTGCCAGCCATGTGGCCATATGTTCCCGCGCCTTCGCATCCAGCCGCAGCATGAGGGATTGCAGACACAGCCCCAACGCCAGACTTTCTGCCAATGCGGCCTTTTCATCCTGCGGCACATCGGTGATGGCAATATGTGATTCCAAAAATGTGCTGACCCGCCATTGCAGGCAAAACAAACGCCAATAGCCCATGAGCGTGACGTGGCTTTCGAACCGATAACCTTCTTTATCATCCGGCACGGGCACAATCGCCCCGCTACTCATGCTGGCTGCCATTTCTGTGGCGTTGATATAGGGGCGGTTTTCGTGCCATGACAGCATTTCCTCAGCCGCACCCGGTTTTGCGCCGATCATGTCCAGCGCTTGCCGCCAAGGGGATGTCGCTTCCCACAGATCAAAAATATCTTCGAGCTTTTCTTGCTGTACAGGTGTGAAGGCCTGTCCTGCCAGTGTTTCTTCGGGGAATGCCATCCATAGGATCTGCGCCATCATAAACTCCCGATGCCGCCAAAGGCATATAACCTATAGGGCGTTGCCACATAAATGCGGTCTCCATCCACAACAGGGGCCGAGCTACCACCTTTTAAAACCAAACGTCTTGCCATCTCCGCACCCGTGGCGGCATCACGTACGGTGAAAACACCGTCTGATGTCGTGGCGGCCAGCAATGTGGGTTTACCTGCGCGGTGGATCAACGTACTGCTCGCCATAAACCGTGCGCCGATATCGGCTTCCCATGCTGTGCTGCCATCATGCTCATGCACGGCAATGATCTTTCCGCTTTTTAAGGTATGGATCATGATATCGGCTTCCGGCAGGTAGCTGCCCGGCTCCACTGGCATATTCTCCAAATCACGTTGCCACAGCAGTTTTCCGTTCTTCGGGTCCAGCGCCATGGCCCAACCATGGTCTGTATCTTTTTGCACGCCAATCTGGCCAAGGCCTGTGGATGTCAGTAACCGCTTGCCATCTGCCGATAAAGCAGCACGGCCCCAAGGCATGCCCGGCAGGGCTGTTTGCCATTTTTCTGCGCCCGTATCGGCACGCAGGGCATAGAACAAACTCTCCTGCTTTGTTTCATCCGGCTGTGCGGCGGCATAAATTGTATTACCTTCAATCAGCGGCGTTGAATCAATATGCCCAACAGCCTGATGCCAGACCACGCGGCCATCTGCCACGCGCACCGCCCAGATACCACCGGGGCCGGTTGGCAGATAAATTGTTTTTTCATCGGCGGAGACTTGCGGCGGGGATTCAATATGTCCCAGAAATTCGCGCTGCCATTGCACTTTGCCATCTGGCACCGTCAGGGCCGTCAGGGCAGCGGATTGCGTGTGATGCAAACCCTCCCCTGCGAAAACAATATTACCGGGGCCTTTGCCCACCGTAAACATCGGCTCGTCCTGCAGGAAGTGCCAGAGCAAATCGCCGTTATCCAGCGCATAGGCTTCGACTGTATCTTTATACGTACCAATCACCAGCACGCCATGTGACACAACAGGCGATGACAATAACTGATGTTTTGTTTTCACCGTCCAAAGATCGGTAAAGCGTGGCAGATCTGCAAAATCCGCAGGTTTTTGATATGCCTTCACGACTGTGGTCACAGGTAACTTTTCTGCCAGCACCGCGCGTGACCCATCATCACGCACTTCTTTATCGGGCATGGCCGCAATCACAATGCCACCCGCCACAACAAAACACACCAAAGACAGCACCAGCACCTTGCGTAACTTGCGTGAGGCAAAGCCCACACCACCTGCCAAAGCGCCCAAGGCCGTCAAGACCAGCGGAATAACTTCAACAAGGGGTAACAGGGCTGGAAAGAAATGGAGCTTCCCCGATAAACGGCGCGATATGCGGTATGAATGACGTGACACTTGCAATCCCCTCCCTGCGTGACCATTATGAACCAATTCTTACAAGTGAGACGATAGAAAAACCCGTTTCCTTGGGTTAAAAAATACGCAGACAGAACAGAGGTTTATGTATGAAAATCGCCAGCTGGAACGTAAATTCCATCAATATGCGTCTGCCGCATGTGCTGGATTGGCTAAAAGCCCACAAGCCAGACGCCCTGTTGCTGCAGGAATTGAAATGCATGGACGAAAAATTCCCGCTGGCCGAAATTGAAGCCGCCGGATACAAAGCCGCCGTACACGGGCAAAAAGCCTTCAACGGTGTCGCAATCCTCTCCCCGCATGACATGACGGACGTTATCAAAGGCCTGCCGGGCGATGACAGTGATGAACAGTCACGCTATATCGAGGCAACGATTCAAGGCGTGCGCGTGGCCTCCATCTATCTGCCGAACGGCAATCCGGTCGATACCGAGAAATATCCTTATAAACTGGCATGGTTTGACAGGCTGATCACCCATGCCCAAAAACTGCTGGTATCCGAAGCACCCGTTGTATTGGGCGGGGATTATAATATTATTCCGGAAGCGCGCGATTGTTATGATCCGGCCGTTTGGGCGGATGATGCCTTGTTCCGACTGGACAGCCGTAAAAAGTTTCGCAGCTTGCTGAATTTAGGCTTCACAGATGCCTTCCGTGCCCTGCATGACCAAGACCACCAATATACCTTTTGGGACTATCAGGCGGGCGCCTGGCCGCGTGATATGGGCATTAGAATTGACCACCTGCTCCTCTCTGCTCAGGCCGCTGACAGGTTAGAGACTTGCGCGATTGACCGCGCACCACGGGCCGCTGAAAAGGCCTCTGACCATACCCCGATTTATGCGACCCTGCGCCAAGCGGCCTAAGCATTTGGAACTGTTTATAAAATTATGGGAAATTGACTTTCCTCATACACTCCTGTATTCTTGAAAAGTCTTTTATATCAACACGCTGAACGGAAACCGCCATGGCAAACGCGCCTGAGAAAAAGAAATTCACCGAACGCTTGCGCGATATCTTCCGTCGCAAAGCGCCCAAGCCCCCCGTTCCCGCAGAAATCATCAACGACAAACGCGTACAAAAAGCGGTCTTCAAAAACCATCGCCGCAAACGCTGGAAGCAAATCCGCAATATTGCGATTGCATCAACAGCGCTTACTGCATTAACCCACATGGCCCCTGACTTTGTCAGTAAACCCTACGACCAGTTTATGGCGGAAAAGGGTTACACCGTTTCATCGCAGGAACTTTTTCAGGCAGAAAATATTCGCGTTTATAACCGTGGCAATTTGCTCTATCCGTTCCATGCGGCTGGCAATGAAACCGTTATCAGCTGGCAAGAGCTGGACCGTGAAGGCTTTGGCACATTCTCCAAAGCTGTGACGGCACCGTTTTCTTACATCTCGGGCTTTACGGGCGCTGTTGGCAATATGATCTCGCCCAGTCTGGTTGATGCCTATTCCATCAGCAATAGCGGCCCCGCCAAAGACCGTACTGTTTTCATCCGCCCGCCAAGCGATTTTACGGTGGGTGAATTTCTGCGTGAATTTGCCGGCGTCAATCCCGCTCAGGCTGAATATCGTTTTCGGCATGAAAACAAAGATATCGAACGTGTCTTGTTTGAATACGTCATGCTGCATGAAGGCCGCCATGGCGATCAGAGCAAATCAGCCAATGGCACACTGAACGAAGCCGATGCCGATCAATACGCTTTTGATGTACTGACCCGCAACGGTACAGACCCGGCCTTACTGGAAGAAGTTCGCACCATCATCACTTTTGGCCGCATTCTGGCCAGTGTGCAAGGTGGCGGCACAACACATGCCACAGGCTTTGCACTCATGCGCCCCTTGCGCACCACCTACGATGCGCATACAGATGCCGCGACGTTCAGAACCTTGCATAACATGCTGGATGATGTAGCACGCACAAACGAAGAAGCCTTTAAAGATGACGTGTCGATGGCCAACCGCTATGTCTATGCCGCTGCCGCCCTGAAGCGCGATAATGTCTTTAGTGACAACGCGCGGCTAGCCAATGCCAATGCCTATTACATGATGGCCGTGAATTATTTTCAGGTCGCCAGCAACACAGCGCTGTACGATCCGCAATTCCCGCTGCAAAGTATTAAAACGGATTATCTAAAACAGAACTATGACCCGGCAGAACGCCCCACAAAACGGCCAGAGCCGCGACCACAAAGGCCGAATTCTTAAAACCTTAATCCAGGTCCATTTCCCAGTGTTGACCGACGAGATCCTTACCGAAACGGTGATGATGGATTTCGCGCGCCACATGCAAACCTGCATCTTCAAAAAGATCTGACGCATGGGCGTGGACACTTTCCGTCCACATGGTCAGCTTTTTATAACCTACGTGCCGCGCAAAACGGATTGCCTCGCTCAACAAACTTTTGCCGATCCCCATATTGCGGGCTTCGGAGGATACAAATAATAGCCGCAGCTCGCCCACATCATCGCGCATCTTTACAAGGCAGATGGATCCCACGACAGTATCTTTGCAATCCGCCACCCAGCACCGCTCGCAGGATGGATCGAAATTCCGCATGAATTCTGCGGATTTCTCAGCAACCATGGCTTCAAATTCTTCGTTCCAACCGTAATCCTTGGCAAACTGCACGGCATGGGAATGCACAATCAGCCCCATATCCCCCGTCCGGTGTGGACGCAACGTCCACTCCACAGCTTCAATTTTTTGATCTACTGTGCCGTTTATAATTTGCTCGATGGTATTCATCGCCTCGACCATGCGTTGCTGGTCTTCGGCCGATACCGGCTCTAACATCTCCAACACTTTTCGTTTGGCTTCGGCCAAGACTTCGTCGCCCATCTTGCGACCTTTACGTGTCAGCTGAATGGTGCGCTGCCGGCCATCTGCTTTGGAACGCTTTTTAGTAATCAAGCCCTCGCGCTCGAACCCTTGCAGGATGCGGCTGATATAGCCACCATCCATACGCAAGTCGCGGCACAGTACACTGGCCGTGGTTGATTTTACAAAGCTGAGTTCGTTGAGGATACGCACTTCCGCGAGAGAAAACGGACTGCCAAATATTTTTTCTGCCAAAGCGCCGATACGATGCATATACATGCGACTGAAACGCCGCACGCGTTCAATACGCGCTTCCAATTCCGGGGCAATATCGGCAATGGGATCAGCCAAGTGTATACATCCAATAAATGGGTACCGTTAAAAAAATATATTATTATGACCAGTGATGTCCGATAAGTATATACGCGCAACATTTAAGGCGTAAACAGCAAACACTATAAACACACGAATTTATAAGCGCACCCCCACGATCATGGGGGTCGCACGCTATGATTATGTATAGACAGGGGTGATTTTACGCGATTTCGTCGATAGAGCGTAAACGCCACAACGACTTGTTCACGCGTTCAAAAAAGAACGGGTGTGCATTCGCACTGTGATCCAGTTCCTCAAAAAGACAACGGCGCAAAACGCGATACACACCACCATGCGCGACAAACAGAATATTTTCATCCGGTGCAGCATGCATATGACGCGCCAGAGCTTCAATCGTACGCGCACGAAAATCGCCATACGGTTCTGCTTCCGGTGGGCACGGATAGCCATTTTCTTCAACAGGCAACGTACCATCTGCCATCATTTGTTGACGCTGGCGGTCCATCTCTGCGTGCGTGACGCCTTCCATGTTACCAAAATGTCTTTCACGAATGCCCGCTTCAGACACGATGTTTATTTTCAAATGACGGTTCACAATTTCTGCTGTTTCATATGCGCGTACCAGCGGGCTTGCCACAATACGATCTATCTTGACGCGGGACAGCGCAGCCACTGCGGCTTCTGCCTGCGCGCGGCCTGTATCGTTCAACGGAATATCTGTATGCCCTTGCATCAGGCCTTGCTTGTTCCAATCCGTTTCGCCGTGGCGTAGAAAATAAAATGATTGTGGCAGCATTATGTGCTCCTTCTGCATACATCAGCAGACAAAAGCATATAGGCCCAAGACTAGAACGGCAATCAGAACAGTTCAGCTTCACTAAAAAATTGACATTGAAAAAATCAAATATTGGCCGCATCATGCCAACAGTTGACGTCATTTATGAGAAGTGAAATACACGCCTTACGGATCCGACAGAAGAAGTACAGTATATATCCAAACTATCTGAATTGGATAAAATGGTTAATGGCCCAAAGAAAAACGAAAGCTCTAAAAAATGAAAACACTTATTCCCCTACTCGCTATTTTGACTCTGTCTGCCTGTGCAACGATTGTAAGCGGCACACAACAATCAGTTTTTATTGATACGCCCTTTGTAGAAGACGCAGCTTGCACATTAAAAGATAGCAAAAGCGGATCTTGGCATCTGCCCGCTACCCCCGGCTCGGCTTCCGTCACAAAAGGTAACGGCCCGTTAAATATAACTTGTAAGAAAAAAGGCTATTTAACGACTACGGTTTCTGTTGATGATGAATTCCAAGGCGCCACGCTTGGCAATATTATTTTGGGCGGTGGCATAGGGATATTGGTAGATTCAGCATCTGGTGCGGCTCAAAAATATCCTGATAAAATTATTGTTTGGATGAAGCCTGAACAATGGCGTTCATCTGCCCAGCGTAAAGAATGGGAAGCCGCTAAAGCCGAGCATGAAGCAGAAGTACAAAGAAAATTAGACGAAGAGAAAAAATACCAAGAACAAAGACAAAATAGATAACAACAAGGCAAACAAAAAGCCGCCCTCACTGGGCGGCTTTTTTGTGTCAAAATCTGTAAAGATTGAGATAAAAATAATGGTGCTGTTGAAGAGAATTGAACTCTCGACCTCTCCCTTACCAAGGGAGTGCTCTACCCCTGAGCTACAACAGCGCGTTGTATCGATACGGGCCGCAAAAGCCCTATCGAACAGGTGCGCAAGTTACACCACTTTTCCAAAATAAACAAGATTACTCTAATCGATTTTTGAAACAGCTATAGCAGTTTGATTTTGCAGGGTTTTAGCCAATAAATAAGGAGCGGAAACCGCCCCTTTGCCTTGTTTGAATGATATTTAGGATATCTGCTGTTTAATCGCAGCCGCCCCCACCACCGCTATCACCACCGCAGCTACCGCCGCTGTCGTAACTTCCGCTGCTGCCGCTATCAAAGGCACCGGTGGACCAGAAAAGGTAGGATGTATCATCAGATCCGGAACGGCGGGAGGAAGAACCATACCCCGGACCGCTGGCCTGCTTTTTGCGTGCTGGCGCTTTACTGCCGGAAGATGTCGTCGTCTTGCGGTTGGCATTGGCCGCTGTATTCAGTTGTTTGCTCAGTCCGTCTGCCGCAGTGTTTGCCTTGGTGTCTTCTGCGGGGGTACGTCCAGTGATGCGTGCGAATGCGCGCGTGAGCCAATTACTCATGCAGTCTCCTTGGGTTGAGGTTTTTGAGGGGCGTTCAGTGATGTAAGTTTTCTGTGTTTTCATCTTACAAATTTACGGTAGCGGTATTCATGCACCGCGTCCAAAACTATTTAAAAAGGCATGGGAAATGAGCAGGTTAACCCCTGCATATGCTCGGAATCAGACTAAATATACTCGAAAAATCTGGAATTTTTAAAGCGCGGGTGGCTTGCCGCCCAGTTGCTTGAGCGTGTCATGCGCTTCTTGCAAATCACGGCTGGCCACGCCGTCAAAGGCACGGGTTTCGTGATTAATGCCGTCTTCGGACTGATAAAACACCTGACGGGAAGCGAAGTTGAAGGTTGTATAAACCCCTGCTTCCTTGATCTGCAAGCGTTCATCATCCAGCTTGATAAAGGCAATCGGTTTGCGGGGCAGCTGCTGCGCTGCAGGCGTTGCGGAGGGCACAGGCAGTACAACAACATTGCCCAGCGTATCCGAGGCCATGTTTTCCACGGTCTGCTTGGTGATACGGCCAAAATTCAGGCGAATGATTTTTCTGTCTTGTGTCACAGCTCTTTCCTCAACGTCATGCAATAAGCGACCACCTTAACACGCCCTGCTAAATTGGTCAATTTTTATGGCAAAATGCCCTTATCTATGCATTCCTTGCTTGACCATGGGCAGGCGGCCTCGCTACGTTGTGCCATGACACAAAAAGACACCGACAAAAACGCATCTGCCCCCAAGGGACGCAGCCAGCAAAAGGCCGAAGCCTTGTCTGCCGCCTTGCGCGCCAATTTGGCCAAGCGCAAGCAACAAGCCCGTAGCCGTCAAGACGAGCCAACCGATACACCCAACCCCCATAAGCCCAACCCCCATAAGCAGGAGCGCGACTAGAATGCCCATCATGCCCGACCACTGGATCCGCCAACAAGCGCTGGATCACGGAATGATCACCCCGTTTGAAGAACGCATGAAGCGCGACGGCATTATCTCTTACGGCTTGTCATCCTACGGTTATGACTGCCGCTTGTCAGATGAATTTATGATTTTCACCAATGTGGACAGCGCAATTGTTGACCCCAAGAATTTCAGCAATGACAGCTTTGTAGAACGCAAAACAGATGTCTGCGTGATCCCGCCCAACAGCTTTGTGCTGTGCCGTACAGTTGAAACATTCAAAGTCCCGCGCGATGTGCTGGTTGTCTGCCTTGGCAAAAGTACCTATGCCCGCTGCGGCCTGATTGTGAACGTCACCCCGCTGGAACCTGAATGGGAAGGACAAGTCACGCTTGAAATTTCCAACACCACGCCCCTGCCCGCCAAGGTCTATGCGAACGAAGGCATTGCCCAGTTCCTGTTTTTCCAAGGCGCGTCGGAATGCGAAGTATCCTATGCAGACCGCGCCGGTAAATACATGGGCCAGCAAGGTGTGACGCTGCCGCGCTTGTAAAAAATCCACGCTGTTTTCAGCAATAAAATCAGAGGGTAAAGCCTTTACGCTCGACCCTGAACCGCTTTTCGGTTATGTTAATAAGTAACTGCAAAACAAGGATTTTATGACGCACCTCGGCCCCAAAACTCCGCTCGTCATTGTCTATCACGCCGATTGTATCGATGGCGCTGCTTGCGCATGGGGCGTGGCCAAGGCGGCGGGCAGCGATTACAACAAACGCACGCCCGATCCGAACGTCACCTATATCCCCTATGAACATCACAATGTGGAAGACGCGCAAAAGCAAATCCGCGCGGCCCTGACACCGCAAACACGGGTTTATTTTGCCGATGTTGCGCCCACGCCCGCTTTTTTGAATGAGCTGATGACGCCCACAGCTGATGGCACCGCAAAAGCCAAGTCCGTGCATGTGCTAGACCATCACGCATCAGCCGCAGACGCACTGAAAGATTACAAACCGCCCGCTATCAAAGCTGGCGATACCGCGCCTGCATTAGAAATCAAAATCGACCCCAATCGCAGTTCTGCTGCCCGTATGGTCTGGGAGCATTTACTGCCAGACACGCCCGTGCCACCTGTATTTGATTTGATTAATAAAATGGATGGCAATGCAGCCGGATTAAAAACACCGCAAGATTTTGCCGCAGCCGCCCTTGCCGATACCTTCGATATCAGCACCACCAACAAAGCACTGCACACCATTCGCAATCTGGCGCGCCTGACGTTTAACGATATGGCAGCACATGGACGGCACTTGTCGCACGATCAGGACGGCAAAATAAAAAAACTGCTGGAAACCGCCAATATGGTCACCCTGCAAATTCTGCCCGGACAACCACCCGTGCAAGTGCCTGTTGTGAATGGTGATGTAAAACAATACGGGCGCAAAGTTTCCAGTAGCCTGGTCGAGCTGGCAGAGAAATCCGGCGCGCCTGCCGCTTTTGCATGGTTCATGCAGGAAAATGGCACTGTCAGCATGAGCATTCGCACGAATGGCGAACCGGATGCCGCAAAGATTGCAGCACATTTACGCGATACAATGGGTGCCACGGGTGGCGGCCATGCCAATGCTGGCGCTGTACATTTTGCGTCACTGTTTGAATTTGCAAGACAGATGCCGTTTGATCAAAGGGCTCAAAAAGCACCCGAGAAAAAAGCAGCACCGCCCGCCAAAAGCCCACCCAAACACAAATATAACTGATTAGCCGTTAGACGGTTTTTTCAGCATGGGTGTTTTTTGCACTTCGACAGAAGCAAATTCCGGTGGGTTCCCCCCCAGACGCTTCAGCGTTTCATACGCTTCCACAATTGCTTCGCGGCGCTGGATTTCATCAAAGTTCCGTACAACAGAAATACCGCCCTTTTCGGGTTCACGGTAGATCACCTGTTGCGTCCAGAAATTGAACGTCATGGTTAGGCCGCGTTCTTTCACATCAATGCTGCTGTCGCTTGTTTTAACAAACCGCGATGTATCAATCGGCGGCGGCGGCGGCGGTGGCGGCACATATCCGGGCTGGTATTTGATTAAATATTCGCTCAGTTCCTTGTGCCCCTTGGCTTTGGCATGGTCGTAGGCGATCAGATCTGTTTTATCGGCAGCCTGTGTGTCCACTTCCAGTTTGACCGTCAGCATTTTAACGGCCTCCAAATGATTGCCCTGCGTCGCCAGAATAAGGGCCGTTTCGCCTTTATCATTGGCGGCTTCTTTATTGGCACCCCAGTGGATAATCATTTCAACAGCACGGGCATGGCCCTCTGCCGCTGCGGCTAGCAAGGCCGCGTCTAAATCCGGCTTTTGCTTTTCTTCTTCAATTTTTTTAATCATCTGCCGCATCAGCGGGATGGAGCCTTTTTGCGCGGCCAGCACCAAGGGTGTTACGCCTTTGCTATCGGCCACAGAAACTTTTGCGCCGCGATCCATCAGCAGTTTGGCAACATCTGTTTTTTCTTCCAGAAGGGCACTAAACAAAGCCGTACGGCCTGCGCGGTCTTTCAGGTTAATATCTGCTTCCGGACGCTCCAGCAGCTTCAACAACAAACTTTCTTCGCCACGTTTAGCCACCAGATGCAAAAGCGCACGACCACGGTCTGCCCCTGCATTTATATCCGTGATTTCTGGTAGCAGCTTACTCACCAACCAGCCACCGGCTTTATTGTCCACGGCAGTATAGAAAAGCTTCATCACCGTATCGGCATAATCATCCGCGGCTTGCATCTTCTCCAGTGCGCCTTTTTCAAACATTGTGTTAACGGTCTGCCACTGCTCGTTGCGCACAGCCATATTAAACGGCGTATCGCCATTACTGTTTTTGGCCAGCGGGTTCGCGCCAGCATTGAGCAATTTTTGCACAGGGTAATTACTGCGCTGGTAAATAGCGCGATGCAGGGCTGTATTGCCGTTATTATCTGTGGCATTCACATCTACATTTGCTTCCAGCAAGATATCGATTATTCGCTCGGAGCTGCTGCTGTAATAAGACTGGTCTGCCGCCCAGACGATAAACGGAATCTTTCTTTCTTCATCCATCATACCGTCAGGGTCGCCACCACGGGCCAATGCCTTTTTGATGACATCGCGGCTTTCACTTTTGAACGCCGCGCGCAAAACAGCATCTTTTTCTTTCTGGCTGAACCCAAGCATGGCGGCCCCCGTTTGTCTGGAATGAATGGATTTAGGTTATAAAATATTTACATATCAAGGTCAAGGCTTGCCATCGCTTGACAACCCCTTGAAAACGCGAGCATTATTAAAAGGCCAACAAGGGGAAGCACTTGAATTCACTGAAAAATAGACATCTGATCGTTATCTACCACGTGGACTGTATTGACGGGCTGGCATCGGCCTGGGCTGTGCATTGCAAATGGGTGAATGATCCGGATGTGATGCTGGATTTTGTCCCCTATGGACACCACAACATCGAAGTTGCCGAAAATATCATCCGCAAATATCTGCGCGAAGAAAACAAAGCGACGATGATTGACGTTGTTTTCGTCGATGTCGCCCCCACTCACGCTTTTCTGACAGAACTGACCACCGCACCTGCCCGCGCCACGCGCGTCATTATTGCAGACCATCATAAAAGTGCAGCTATTGCCTTAAAAGATTTTCAAGCACCCGTGGGCGAAGGTGTGCCCGAAGTCATCATCCAGATCGATGCCACGCATCCCTCTGCCGCCAATATGGCATGGGACTATCTGTTTCCCGATACGCCGGCGCCGATCTTTTTCCAGCTGATTGCGAAAATGGATTTAGGCCAAAACTTACTGGAAACAGAGGATGATTACGCCGCGGCTGCGCTGGTCGATTCAAAAAACATTACCAATATTGAAACAGCTTTCCAGTCGTTTGACGCGCTGACACACTTGACGTTTACCGACATGGTGGCACTGGGCCGCAATATTCTGAACGATCAAGACACACGCATCAGCAAGCTGGATGATAATATCATGTATACCCCGCTGGCATTGTCGCAAGATGGCGAGAACGCCAAATGGGTGCCGATTGTAAATGCGGATGTACAAAATTTTGGCCGCTTTATCTCTACGTGGCTTGTACAACTGGGCACCAAAAGCGGTGCGGGCATCGGTTTTGCGTGGTATGTACAGGGTAATGGTTCCGTCACCGTCAGCATCCGCAGTGATGGCACGCCAGATGCCAGCGTGGTAGCTGCGCATTTGTGTGAAAAGTTCGAAATCCGTGGCGGCGGGCATAGCACGAGTGCAGCCATACACTTTCCGTCCTTGCAAACATTTTGCACACACATCCGGCTTTACAGCGCAGAGCAAATGGCAAGACAACCCGCTTCTTAAACCGTATTCAGAAATTAAAGATGTTGCGTCGCAGGCTTTTGCTGGACAGCGGGATGCAGGCCTTCTTGCTTGTTTAACTTGGCCACAACAGCATCGGCATCCGGTGCGTCTACCTGCAAAGCCAGCGCCGTATAAACAGAAGCCCCTTTTGCATCGGCAAAACTGCTCACAAAGCCCCGCAGCGCTTGCCCGACATCCCGTGACACGGAATCCGGCGCCGCCAGAGACAGCATCTTTATTTGAGTGTGTAAATATCCAGCACCATTGACCTGATCACGGATATTCCCCTTCCATGCCATATTCTCGTTTTCCCGATCATGGCGATAATGTGGACTATCCGTAGGTGCTGCCAGACGCGCTGTATTCTGCACAATCGCATCGCGCAAATCAGTCGGCACATGCCCATTTTCTGCATGCATTTTATTCAGCATGGATACCAGATTTTCCGCCGCCTGAAAGAGTTTTTCATCTGCAGCATCCGGAAAAACAATCCCGCGCTTGCTGTTTTCTTCAGGAAATAGATTATCCACTTTATAAGGACCTGTCGCATGCTCATCTGCTCTTTTCTCGACAGGTAGATTTTCCACTGCTTTGGGTGCAGACGATACAAATTTGGACTCAAACGTTTTTTGAGGCTCTGGCACCTGATGTACATGCCTAATGACCTGCTGCACTTCGTTTGTCACTTCGGCGATGCGTGCATCGTCATACAGGCCCAGCTTCTCCCGCGTCTCCGATAAAAAACGATTCAAAGGCAGGATATTCTTTTGCGGATCAGGCTTTTCTTCCACTTCGGCAAGAAAGAGATGATTCAACGATGCCGTCAAAGCCGGAAGAACATCTGTTTTGGCGCGTGCTGTTGCTGCCTTTGCAAGACCATCGCATATCCCTTGGTACATCGCCCCAAGGGACGGGTTATCTTTTAAAAGAACAGCAACGCGGCCTGCATTGTCTTCAGCTTTGCTTTGCGCTTGCGCAATAATATCTTTTTGTTCGGTTTGTTTTGCACCGCTTGCTGCCCACAGGTGCAGGTTGCCAACTTTTTCTGTATTCAAGACACAGTAATAACTATCCGTTGCCAATACATCGACACCAGCGGCGCGCAGCACAGCCCACCCCGTTGGGGAAGACGCTATAAATTTAAAATTATCATCCACCTTATCGTGCTTGCACAGATGACCTGCAATATCATTTTCGCCCAGCTTCTGCCCTGCTTGCTGAATACGATTTTTTAAATCAAGACTGAGCGTTTTTCCCGTCTCCAAAACTTGGGCGTCTGACGGAAGATCAAAAGCGTAAATAAACGCGTCGACGGCGCGATTGCCGACGCCAAAATCCATCATGCCGTCTTCGGTGATGAAATACATACAGTCCGTCGGGCTGTCGGACAGGTATAAACCCCGCCCATGCAAATTCTGGCCGCTTCCGAGCTTTGTGTCGTCCACTGCACTAAAGGCATGAAGTGACGCATGATATAGCGTTTTTGACATTCCGGCCGTCCTTCTCAGAGCACACAATATGATAACATTATTAAAAATAAATGTTTGATAATTTGCTTTTAAAACAACCAAATTCCGGTCACAATCGCGGCAAATAAGAACAAAAAGAGAACCTATTCGTGGAATTTCATATACTTTTCGAAGGGAAATCCTTATAAACACAACCACAAAACAAAAAACCATGCAGCAATTGCAGGCTTTCCCTTGAATGCCTGCTTTTTATCAAGAAAAGATGACACATGGATAAAATTAGAATTTATGGCGGCCAAGAGTTGAATGGCACAATCGATATCAGTGGCGCGAAAAA
>JBGTNC010000059.1:0-14506 GCA_041743265.1 Alphaproteobacteria bacterium
AGATCACGGACATGCCTTCGGGCACGTTCAGTTCTTGCAGGATTTTTTTCAAGCGCTGACGGTCTTTGGCATTCGATACTTTGCGCGATACACCACCACCACGGGGGCTGTTCGGCATCAATACGCAATAGCGGCCTGGCAGCGAGATGTAGGAGGTAACAGCCGCACCCTTGTTGCCGCGCTCTTCCTTGTTGATCTGGATGAGCATGATCTGGTTGCGTTTGATCACTTCTTGAATTTTGTAGCGACGTTTGATAGCGGAGCGGAACACAGGGGTTTCGGTCGTATCGCCGCCAACGTTATCAACATCGGCATCCGCTTTTTTGGCAGATGTTTTCTCGCCGTCTTCTTCGACAGCGGCATCACCTGATTCAGTATCATCGTCTTCGCTGTCGTCTTCGTCAGCATCAGCTTCGGCGGTTTCTTCTTCGTCCTCGTCATCTTCGTCGTCGATCAGGTTTTCCTGTGCGATTTCAGCAGCGATGGAGCCGGTATGCTGCGGGGTATAGGATTCCTCTTCGTCATCCTCTTCCTCTTCGTCATCCACGAAACCTTCGGCTTCGTCGTCTTCTTCATCTTCACCGTCGTCGCCGTCTTCGGCCATTTGGGCCAGCTCGGCTTCGTCTTCTTCATCTTCACGCGCGGCCTGTGCGGCAGCCATGGCGCGCTCTTCAGCGATCAGGGCTTCACGGTCGGCGATCGGAATGCGGTAATAGTCGGGGTGAATTTCGGGGAAGGGCAGAAAACCGTGACGGTTGCCGCCAAAATCAATAAAAGCCGCCTGTAAGGACGGCTCTACACGTGTCACTTTCACGAGATAGATATTGCTTTTCAATTGCTTGCGCAAAATGTTTTCGTAGTCGTATTCCTCAAGGCGATTGCCTGAGACAACCGCTACCCGTGTTTCTTCGGGGTGGGTTGCGTCGATGAGCATCCTTTTTGTCATTGTCTTAAGTCCTTATGCGCATGCCTTAAAAGCCCTTTCCCTGCGACGTGGGAAAAGACTGGCGCGCCATTGTGCTGTCAAGGTTTGCAGTGGTTTGAGAAGCGTTTCGTCTTTAGGTACCGGCGTCAAATCCGTAACTTCCGGCCCCGACCTTTTTGATAAAGGGGCTTTTGGTACGAAGAGCGTCCGCTAAATAGATCATCGGACAGCTGCTTGCCGGAGAAAGTCGGTTCTCACCACCGGGCTTATTCAGACTGACTTTTCCGGAAAATGATACCGAAGAAGCAGGAGGTTGAAATAAGCCAGACCTCAAAACTCGTTGACCCGATATTCCGTCGCGTTCAAGGGGCTAAATCCTTGGGGCGGAATATTTTTGTCGCAATCGGATGATAGACGCTCGCGGGGGATTGCTCAATCTTTATTTATGCCTGTTGGGCGGGCATTACGCGAATGTGCGGTACTTGCGGTTTAAATGCATGGAATCGCGATATTTATTGTCGCGGGCTTTGCAGTCCGTTTATACTGTAAACGGGGAAAAGCTGCGATCAGCGGGGAAATTGTGCGCGTTTGTCATTCTTTTGACATAAAAATAGAGAGAATCATCGGGTTTGCCGCACGGCATCTGATGCTGGCCGCCGTGCTTTTGCTGGCGGTGATGTCTCCGGCGCGCGCTGGCGGTACGGTGATCGAAGACATCCGCTATGGCGTGAATGCCGGTAAGGTGCGGGTGGTGATTGACCTCAGTGCTGGCACAGACTATCGCGCCTTCACGCTGGCAGACCCGCCGCGTTTGGTCATTGACCTGCCGCAGACGGTTTGGAAGACCCAAAGAGCCAAGCCCGTGCGCAGCAACGAAATTCTGAAATCCTACCGCAGCGGCGAGCTGGATGAAGGTCTGACGCGCATTGTGTTTGACTTGAAAAAAACGGCCATCATCGCCAATGCTTTTACGTTGGACCGCGACGGCACCGCCCGTGACCGCGTGGTGGTGGATATGCAGCCTGCCTCCGATAACCTGTTTCGCGCGCGTCTTGAAAAGATATTTGGCAATGCAGATATTCGCGGCGCGATTGCCGCCCCGTCTGCCGCAAGTGCGACGACGACTCCTGCGGTGATATCGGGTCTGGCGGCGGCCCGCAGTGACAAAATTCAGGCAGAAACGCCGAAAACCGCTGTGGCGACGGCGCTACCGACGCCCAAGCCGGCGCCGCGTGTGCTGCCCAATTCGCCCTATGCCAAGGACCGTAAGTATATTGTGGTCATTGATGCCGGTCATGGCGGGCCGGATCCGGGGGCCACTTCTGGCCATATATACGAGAAACACATTACGCTGGCTGTTGCCCGTGAACTGCGCCGCCAGTTGGAAGAAACCGGGCGCTACCGTGTGGTCATGACACGGGACAAAGATGTTTATATCCGCCTGCGCGACCGTCTGAACATGGCGCGTAAAGAGCGGGCCGATCTGTTTATCTCGGTCCATGCGGATAAGATTGACCGGACGGATGTGCGCGGCGCTTCCATCTATACCCTGTCGCGGCAGGCATCGGATGCGGAAACAGCGCGTCTGGCCGACCGTGAAAACCAGGCCGGTGTTGTGGCGGGTGTAGACCTTGCATCCGAGAGTGAGGACGTCGCGGGGATTCTCCTTGATCTGGCCATGCGCGAGAAAATGAACGAGTCCAGCTTGCTTGCGCGGTTCGTAGAAGCCGCGATGCGGCGCGAAAGTGTCAAACTGTTGCCAAATTCCCACAGGTCTGCTGGCTTCGCAGTTTTGAAGGCACCGGACGTGCCATCTATCCTCATAGAGACGGGGTTTTTGTCGAACGCGTCAGAAGCGAAACTGCTTGGCTCATCAGCATTTCAGCGCAAAATCGCTGGTGCAATTGTGGATGGCGTCGATGCCTATTTCCGCAAGATTTTAGCCCTCCAAAAAATATAATTAAGGCCTTACGGGAACCGGAATCGCGCTTTATGCGTATTACCGAAAACGCCCCATTGCTGGACTCAATTCTGGGTCTGTAGTAGAAAAGGGGTGTTACAACGTTGTACCACTGCCTTCTTTTCTGGGGGCTTTTTCAAAGAGGAAAAAAAAATGAAGCGTTCTATGATTGCACTGTCCGTGCTGGTTCTGATGTCCGTATCTGCTTGCACAAGCGGCGGTTCCTGGACCCCGATGTCTGCTGGCCGCACTGCTGGCGAAGGCGTCGTTGACACCTACAAACCTGCGCCGAAAAAAGCTGACACAACTTTCAGCCACTCGCTGCGCAAGTAAGATTTGCTTTTATCCGGCCGTTAACACCGGATAAAACTGTCTGAAGACAAAAAAGACCGCGCCCGGTTATCCGGCGCGGTTTTTTTTATGCGCCGTGGTTGGCGCAAGCTCTGATAAGGCGGTTTTAGTTATAGCTCTGTGTGCGGCTGGCGGGACCGGTTTGCTGGATCTTGGTATTCTGCACCTTGCCGCGCGCGCGGGATGTGGCGATCAGCACGGGAATGCCCTGACGCTCCCGCATGGTTTTTTCAACAACGCTCCAGTTGATATGGCCCGCGGCAACGCCTGCGGCCTCGGTCACCATGTCGCGCATTTTATCGTTGAGCGGCTTGGGGGTAATGTCTTCGCCGTTTTCAATTTGAATGCTCTGGGTCTGTGTGGGGTTGGCTTCCAGATACAGCCCGTCATCCAGCCAGCCGACCAGAATGGGTTGGTCTACAACGGTGACTTTTGTACCGACAGGAACAGTGCCGAAAAGTTTGACGATGTCTTCAGGGTACATACGCATACAGCCTGAACTGACGCGGCGGCCAATGCCCCAAGGTTTGTTGGACCCGTGGATCAAAAAGGTGGGCCAGCCCAGATACAGCGCGTGGGTCCCCAGCGGATTGGCAATGCCAGGGGGGACGCGTTGGGGCAACCACGGCTTGGCTTCGCGCATGCGCTGGGTCGGGTACCAGCTGGGGCCATCGGCCTTGCGCACAACTTTTGTTTTGCCGGTCGGGGTCTGTAAGCCTTCCTGACCAATGCCAATCGGATGGGTGATGGGCTCTTTGCCGGGATTGCGGAAGTAATACAGGCGCATCTTGGCCAGATTAACCACAATGCCTTCTTGCCGTGCACGTGGTAGCAGCTGGAATTGCGGGATCAAAACTTCCTGCCCTGGTGTGGGGGCCCAGGCATCGACCTCTGCATTCGCGGCGCGCAGCTCCACATAGCCAATATCAAAATGGCGGGCGATGTCCAAAAACGTGTCTTCTTCGTTTACCAGATAGGTTTTTTGCGCACCCATAGAAATGCGCGCACCCAGCGGGTATTCGGGCAGCGTTTCATCTTCGGTGCTATCGGTCACTGCCAGCGCTTCGTCCGATGTCATGGGTTCGGCCGGTTTTTTAATGCCTGCCGTTTTAGAAGCGGCATTGGCCTGCTGCCGTGCCTTGGCAGGGGAGAGTGTTTTGGCGGTCTTTACCGTGGCGGGTTTCGGGCTGGGTTTGGCGGGTGTTTCTGCCAAAGCGTAAGCCGCCGCGCAGGAAAGCAGCGCGGTGAATGTCAGGGCCAGCATGGGGGCCAGCAGTGGGAATGTCTTGATATACATGGAATCAAAAAACCTTTTCATCCCTATGATAGATGATCTATGCTTTAAAAACAGTGTTTTTTATGACCCGATACCAACATATTGGTTTTTTATTTTGAGCATGCTCGCAGGACTTTGGAAACGGCAAAGACCGCCCCTGCCGCCCCGTTTGGAAGGGGCGCGTATCTTTTTGCGCTTGCCCGAAACACGCGATGCCGCCGCTTGGTGCATGACCCTTCAAAAAAACCGCGACTTTCTGAAACCGTTGAGCCCGACCACAGCGTTGCGTCACATCCACCGCAAGGGCTTTGCCGCCCGCCATGCCTTGTGGCGGTTTGATAGCCGTCAGGGCGTGTCGCATGTATTTTTTATTTTTGAGCGTGAGACGCAAAACCTGATCGGCGGCATCACCCTTGGCAATATCATTCGCGGTGCTGGGCAAATGGCAACGCTCGGCTATTGGATGGACGCGGATTATACGGGGCAGGGTTATATGACCGAAGCCGTCGGCGTGGTTGCTGATTTCGGCTTTTCAACGCTGGGTCTGCATCGTGTGCAAGCAGGTTGTTTGCTGGATAATATCGCCAGCCACCGCGTATTGCTGAAAAACGGGTTCGAGGCCGAAGGCGTCGCACGCGGCTATATCAAGATTGATGGCATCTGGCAGGATCATCTGATCTTTGCCAAATTACGCACAACTCCCATGTCTGCTTGAACCTGCTTGAAAAAGCAGCCTGAAACGAAGCGGGCTTTTCAAAAAAAAAATTATGGGCTGAGCGGATCGTTTTTAAAGCGGATCGGCTTTTTGATTTGCATGGGTGTGCTGGTGCCGTTCACCATTGTTTGCGCCGCTTCTGCAATCAGGGCGGCTTGTTTGGCACGCAGGGCTTTTTCTGCATCCGCGATTGTTTTTGCACGTTCCTGTATGGCGGTTTCAATGGTATCGCGCATTTCAGTGTCCGGATATTTACGCGCCATGGAAAGCGGTGTCTCGCCGTTGTTATTGGCGGCATGTACATCTGCGCCTGCCAATACCAGCAGGCGGGCATTCCATGGCTTGTTGCGCTCGACCGCAAACATCAAGGGCGTTTCGCCTTTGTTGTTGCGGGTTTCAAGTTGTGCTTTGGCGGCAATCAATTGTTCGGTGGCTTCGGGCTCGCTCGCCTGTGCGGCGTAATGCAGCGGGGTCAGGCCTTGTTTATCTTGCAGCTCAAGACTCGCACCTTGTTCCAGCAGCCAGTTGACGATATTGCCGCGTTTGCCTATGGCAGCCCAGTGCAGGGGCGTCAGTTGTGCGGCATCTTGCCAGTTCAGGGCTTCACCGGGATAAAGCGCGATGATCTCTTTCATCACGTACAAATTTCCCTCGACCGCAGCAATGTCCAGTCGGGCCTTGGCTTTGGCTTTAACAGCGGGCCAATTGGCAGCCGCTGTATCGAATGCACGGCGGAGATTTTTTGTGAAGTTGCTCATCGCTTAATTTATCCAAATACGTATCGCAGGCCATAAAATGACGGCCTTGGGCTTTCTTTTACATCAAGCGCGGGAGGTTAGCAAGATTCGATTTTTATGTCAAATAATAGGCCCAAGAGCAGCAATAAAGCTGTCGCGCTGCCGATCCGGTATTAAAAGGGGGTTTATAGCCGTTTTAAGGGCCGCTGGGGCGGGTTTGGGTCTAAAACCAATCAGGCATGGCCCGCTTCAATCGACAGCGTCAGCGGGTCAATACCAAGGTGGGCGAGCGCCTTTTCCCATTTATTGCCCAGTGTGGTGCTGAAAATGAGTTCTTCGTCCGCAGGGGCGGTGAGCCATGTATTGGCCTGCATTTCTTCTTCCAGTTGGCCCGCACCCCAGCCTGCATAGCCGAGGGCGAAAATGCTGCGGGCAGGCCCGCGGCCTTCGGCGATGGCTTGCAAAATATCGATGGTGCCCGTGATGCACATGGATTCGTTGATGCGCACGGTATCTTCGCGCATGAAATCGGTGGAATGCAGCACAAAGCCGCGGCCTGTTTCAACGGGGCCGCCGAAATGCACAATCGGCTCGGCACGGATTTCGGGTGCATAGGGTAGCTGCAATTGGGAGAGCAATTCACCAAAGCCCACATCGGGCAATTGTTGGTTGACGACAATGCCCATGGCGCCCGCAGGGCTATGGGCGCAGACGTAAATGACGCTACGGGTGAAGAAACCATCGTCCATGCTGGGCATCGCAATGAGCAGCGAATGTCGGAAGGGGCTGTCCCCGACCAGCAGGTTCGGGTCGATCTGCGTCGCATCTGGCGTGTATTTCATGCTCATATCTCATCCTAGCAAAAAAGACTGAACGATGGGTAAAAGTGCGCATATCTTGCGCAAACGCTTGAAACCAATTGCTTAATTTTGAGGGGTTATTTGCCGCCGCGCTGGAATTTGCGCCAATTGGCGACATTGCGACTGTGTTCTTCGAGCGTTTTGCCAAAAGCATGGCCGCCGGTGCCGTCTGCCACAAAGTACAAATAATCATGTTCTTCGGGGTTGAGAACGGCGGCGAGTGAATCGCGCCCCGGGTTGGCAATTGGCCCGGGTGGCAACCCGCCGACCTGATAGGTGTTGTAAGGAGATTCCATGTTGAGGTCTTTGCGGTAGAGCGGGCGTGCCAACTTTTCTTTGCCAAGGGTGATCGCGTAAATCACCGTGGGGTCTGATTGCAGCGGCATGCCTTTACGCAAACGATTGACGAAAACACCGGCCACGCGCGCACGCTCGGCCGCAATGCCTGTTTCTTTTTCAACGACGGAAGCCAAAATGACCGCTTCTTCTTTTGTTTTGATAGGCAGGTCGGCAGCGCGTGTGGGCCACAGATCATCCAGCGTGGCATCCAATCCTTTTTTCATACGGCTGACCAAATCTGCCCGCGCCATGCCTTTGGAAAAATGATACGTCTCCGGCAGCAAGCTGCCTTCATCGGGGATGGTGGTAATCTCGCCTTCCAGTCCGTCGGCTTCGTTGATGAGCGCGATAATCTCGACCGCCATCAAACCTTCGGGGATGGTGACGCGGCGTTGGTGCGTTTTGCCGCTTTGTAAAATATGGATCATCTCGGCTGTGGATAGCGTGGCAGGTAGCAGATATTCCCCTGCCTTCAAGGTGCCTTTGGCGCGCGCAAGTCTTGCGCCGATTTTAAACATCATCGGATCATAGATCACGTTGTCCTGATACAGGCGGTCTGCGATTTTATTGACGGATGAATTGGGCTGCACATAGACCAGCGTGCCATTGGGGATCGGCATGACGCGGTTCAAGCTGTAATCCAGCCATACCCAGCCACAGGCCAGTACCAAAAGACCCGCAAAGCAAAGCCCCAGAAAAATGTGTTTCAACCGCACTGCGCCTTATACCTTGCGGAAGACGAGGGATGCATTGGTGCCCCCGAAGCCGAAGGAGTTGGACAGCGCCACGGTGACTTTCTTTTCTTTGGCGGTATGGGGCACAAGGTCTACACCTGCTGCCACATCGGATGGATCATCCAGATTAAGTGTTGGCGGCAGAATACCTGTTTCAATCGCCTTGCAGCTGTAAATCGCTTCAACCGCACCCGCAGCTCCCAAGAGGTGACCGATGGCAGATTTGGTGGAGGAAATCGATACGTTATCAATTGCGCTACCAAACAAGCGTTTGACCGCCGTCAACTCGATATCATCCCCGAGCGGGGTGGAGGTACCGTGTGCATTCACGTAGTCGACTTGGTCGGCGCTGATTTGTGCGCGTTTCAGTGCGGCTTGCATGGCACGGAAGCCACCATTACCATCTTCGGCAGGGGAGGTCACGTGATAGGCATCGCCCGACATGCCATAGCCAATCACTTCTGCATAAATTTTGGCACCGCGTTTTTTGGCGTGTTCATATTCTTCCAGCACCACAACGCCTGCACCTTCGCCGATCACAAAACCATCGCGGCCTTTTTCAAACGGGCGGGATGCTTTCTCCGGCGTGTCGTTATAGCTGGTGGACAGGGCACGGCATGCGGCAAAGCCTGCAACACCCACGCGGCAAATAGCAGCTTCGGCACCGCCTGCAACCATCACATCGGCATCGTCAAATGCAATCATGCGTGCGGCGTCGCCAATGGCGTGGCTGCCTGTGGCGCAAGCGGTCACAACGGCATGGTTTGGCCCTTTAAAGCCATAGCGGATGGAGACTTGACCCGAGATCAGGTTGATCAAGGATGACGGAATAAAGAAAGGAGAAATGCGGCGCGGGCCTTTTTCAGCCATCAGCAGCGATGTGTCGTGAATATTGCTCAAACCACCAATGCCGGAGCCGATCAGCACACCAGCGCGGCAGCAGGCTTCGTCGTCTGCGGGCACATAGCCGCTGTCTTCAACAGCATCAACGGCTGCGGCATAACCGAAGTGGATAAACTTATCCATTTTCTTTTGTTCTTTGTGTTCGATGTATTTGTTTACATCAAACGCGCCAGCCGCATCACCCAGTGGTACTTCGCCTGCAATCTGGGACGGAATATCCGACGCATCGAACCCGGCGATTTTCGCAATGCCGGATGTGCCGTTGGTAATGGCTTGCCAGTTATGGTCGAGACCTTGACCCAGTGGACTGATGATTCCCATACCTGTCACGACGACGCGTCTCATATGCTTATCCTTTATTTTAGCGGCGCCGGCGGGCGCTGGTTTTTAGATAACGCCTGCGGGCGTCTGGAGGCTTACGCCGATTGGCGCGGAAGAGGTATAAAAAATAACCCCTCTCTTTGAAAAAAGAGAAGGGTTATTTTAAAAAAGTATCAAGTATTCTTAAGCAGCTTTTGCATTTTGTTCAATGAAGCTGATCGCGTCTTTTACGGTCTGAATTTTTTCAGCCGCATCATCCGGAATTTCAATACCGAATTCTTCTTCAAACGCCATGACCAGTTCAACTGTGTCCAGGCTGTCTGCGCCCAAGTCATCGATAAAGCTGGCGTCGTCTGTTACTTTGGCGCCATCGACGCCCAGATGTTCGACAACGATCTTTTTGACGCGTTCGTTGATGTCGCTCATAGTTAAACCTCGTTTGGTTACGTTGAAATTCTACTCTTAACCCTTTAAGAGAGGGATTGGATAACATAAATTTACAGCCTTGCAAACCTTTCTGTACAGCTGTTCTGCCGGATAGATTGCTTGACGATATAATGTGTCTGTGGCACTAATATTTTTTCATAAATATACCCGTATCGAGTCCAGCCATGTCTGTCATTCAAAAAATATCCAGTATTTTCAATGTAAAATCGTTCAAACACGCCAGTTTGGGCCTTGTCTTGGCCGCCGCTCTGCCGTTCGCGGCGCAGGCGGAAGATACATCGGCGCGGGTTTTTCCACCACAGCAGGCTGAAATTTTGGCGCGCTGGAACAGCAATTTCGAAGACCTTTGCCTCATGCCTGGCGATATGGCGAAACAAACCCCGGCTGCCGACAGAATCAGGAATATTCTGGGCCAGCTGGAATCTTCCGGCACGGTGGGCCTTGGCCTTGCGCAAACACTGCAAAATCTAGATGCGCCTGTATGTCTTGATCCAAAATCTGGCCGTATTGATGGTTTTTATGCCGATACATGGAATGTGGTTTTCTTGAAAGAAGACCAGACAATGGACAAAACCTTGCTGGTGTTGTTCCACGAAGCACGCCACGCCGTGCAAAAAACGCAAGGCATTATCGGCGCCGTCACCACAGGTCGCGCGGATGCCGTGCAACTGGCCTATGCTGTCGAAGCCGATGCCGTGGCGGTGGCCGCCTTGGCTGCGTGGCAGATGAAAGAAGCCGGTGATGACAGTGTTTGGGAAACGATGAAGGGCGAACAGCTCTATGGTGATATTCCAAGGGCTTTCGAAAATCATATGACCGCAGGTGGCACCACAACAAGTGCAACACTGGCGGCGTTTGAGCAGTGGTATGCATCACCGATACGGCTTCAGGCATATTTGCACCAAACCATGCAAAGCTATGCGGCGGCAAGGGCAGAGCGCCCTGATGCGCCGTATCATGAAAAACTGCCGGAAGGTTTTTTCAACCATCTGGGTGATATGCCGGATGGACAAAACCCGGATGGACAAAACTATGGCGCGAAATCATCGCCGCTGCTGAAACGCAGTGCTTTTGGCAGTTAAGATATAACGATTACAATCAAAACCTTTAAATCATCGCCATGCCGCCGTTTACATGCAGGGTCTGGCCCGTGATGTATTTGGCTTCGTCGGAGGCCAAGTAGACGACGCTGGTTGCGATGTCTTCAGGTGTGCCCATGTCGCCGGCTGGGATGGTTGCGTTGATTTTGGCTTTTTGCTCGTCGTTCAGTGCCTCGGTCATGGCGGTGGCAATAAAGCCGGGGGCGATGCAATTGACGGTAATGCCGCGAGAGGCGACTTCTGCCGCCATGGATTTGCTCATACCGATCATGCCTGCTTTGGAGGCGCAGTAATTGGCTTGTCCCGGGTTACCCGTGACGCCCACCACAGATGTAATGTTGATAATGCGGCCAGCCCTGCGCTTCATCATGCCTTTGATGGCGGCGCGGATCAGGCGGAAGGGCGCGGTCAGGTTCACGTCTTGCACCACTTGCCAGTCTTCGTCTTTCATCCGCATGAACAGGCCGTCTTTGGTAAGGCCTGCGTTGTTGACCAGAATATCGACTTGGCCCATTTTTTCTTCGGCTGTTTTCATCAGCGCGTCAGCGGCTTCTGCAGATCCCAGATCACCCGGTACAATATGCACACGTTCTTGGCCAATTTCGCCAGCAAGCTTCTCGAGCGCTTCTACGTTGCGACCAGAAAGGGCGACATCCGCACCTTGTGCATGCAGTGCTTTGGCAATCGCGCCGCCAATACCGCCGGATGCGCCTGTGATCAGTGCTTTTTTGCCGGAAAGGTTGAACATGGAATATCTCCTTCAAGAAGTCGTGAGGCGTTTCATTTTATGGGGCTGTCTTAAACCGTTTTATCCAGAAAGTAAATGCAGGCAACGCCCGCCACAATCAGGCCAAAGCCGATTAAGGTGCTGGTGGTCATCTGGCTTTCCTTGAACAAAGCCCAAGCAAACAGGGCGGTAAACAAGGGGTAGGTGATTTCAATCATGCCCGCCATGGTGGCGTTTTTGGCCTTGATGCTCAGCAGAATGAAAACATTGGCGATCATGACAACAAAAACGCAAGCCGCCAGCAGTTTGACCTCGGTCATGGATGATTTGATGATGCCCCAGTCTTTTTTAAACGACCCGCGTAAATGCCCTGCCACCAGCGAGAAAACAACCCCGCCGAGGGAGCAAAAGAACATCACCGTCATGGGCGTCAGTTTTTTCATGACCTGTTCGGTCATGGTATAGCTGAGGCCCCATAAAATAGCAGCGGCAATGGCGTAAACAATCCAAAAACCGGGGGCGAATAAAATTGCGGGCATTACAGCGTGCCTGCAAAATCTTCTATATCTTTGGGTGTGCCAACAGCGCGGCCCGTCATGTCGCCATCAATGCGTTTGGTCAGGCCTGTCAGGACTTTGCCCGCACCCAGCTCGACCGTTTCGGCAACGCCTTGTGCTTTCATGAACAAGACAGATTCGCGCCAGCGCACCATGCCGGTCACTTGTTCCACCAGCAGGTTGCGGATTTTGGCAGGGTCTGTCACATCGCTTGCAATCACATTGGCGACCAGCGGGACGGAAGGGGCTTGAATGGTAGCGCTGGCAAGGGCTGCTTGCATCGCATCTGCCGCAGGCTGCATCAACGCACAATGGAAGGGTGCGGAAACAGGCAACAAAATCGCACGTTTTGCGCCTTTCTCGGTGGCAAGGGCCACGGCTTTTTCAACGGCAGCTTTGTGACCGCTGACGACCACCTGACCATAGGAATTGTCATTCGCGGAAGACACAATTTCGTGGTTGCTGGCGGCTTTGACAATTTCCATCACATCGGGCAATTCCAACCCCAGAATGGCGGCCATCGCGCCCACGCCCACGGGTACGGCTTTTTGCATGGCTTGTCCGCGCAGCTTCAACAGCTTGGCGGCATCCGCCAGCGTGAAAGAACCCGCAGCGGTCAGCGCGGAATATTCGCCCAGCGAATGGCCGGCTACAAATTTGCAATGTGCGTTTGTAAACAGGTCCGGCTTTGCCTCTTGCAAGACGCGGGCAATGGCAACCGATACAGCCATCAGCGCGGGCTGGGTGTTTTCGGTCAGGTTCAGGTCTGTATCGGGGCCTTCGAACATCAGGGCCGACAGTTTTTGGCCCAGTGCGTCATCGACTTCTTCAAAAACAGCGCGCGCGACGGGGAATGCTTCGGCCAAGTCTTTGCCCATACCAACGAACTGGCTGCCTTGTCCCGGGAATACGAATGCTTTCATGTCTTGCGCTGTCCTTCTTTTAATAAAGAGAGTTTTGATCCAGCCCTTAAATAAACGCTCTTGCGCGCAAGGGCAAGACAGCGTGGCAGTTGTGCGGATTCTGGAAAAATTTAAGGACGGAAAGAGATACGCGCCATGGTTTTAACCTTTTGCGGGCAACCGGCTTGTATGTTTTGCGCGGCCTGCACACCTTCGGCAGCGGCAATTTTGTCTTTGAAAACAGGGTCGATGGCAGCGCGTTCGGTCTGCGTCATCAAGCGACCTTCGATCCAATATTCGGCTTCTTTGGTTTTATCGGCATAGGTAATGGCGGGGCCGGTTTTGCGGCTCAATTCGCCGTTTTCATACCACGCACGGTCGCCATTGGCGGCTTCAATCGCGGGTTTGTCGTTTTCGCGGTGCAGTTTGCCGTGTTGAAACCATGCTTTGCCGCCGTGGGTGTCTATTTGGGCCGGCTGGTCACCGTCGCGGTGCAGTTTTTCGTGGTTGTCATACCATTCTTCGTCGCCCTCACTCGTTATGAGGCGGCCTGCGGCTTTGCGCTGGAAAAGATCGGAAAAAGACATGGGGCCCTGTGAAATCCTGTGTTGGCTGGACGAATCCGGTGATCGGTATAATTGCGGTATTATTATACCTTTATTTACGGAATATGCAAGATTTGCGCGGGAAATCCATAAAACAGTTTTGCGGCAGGGGGCCGAGGGGTTAAAAAACCGCGTTAAATATAGAAAATCCCTTGCCTTTGGGGGGCGAATCCCCGATAGTCGCGGCCTGTAACCCGCCCAAGGGCAAATTTTCCGTGGCAGGAAAATACAAAACGCTTCTGGGCTATATGGTTTACGCGGCTGGGCACCACACGGTGTGGCGCAACAGCGGTAGACCGACTGACAACCAAGGGAATGTCACATGCCATTATACGAAACCGTGTTTATCGCACGGCAGGACGTCTCTGCTAAACAGGTAGAGGATCTTGCCAAAAACTTCAGCAAAATCGTCAACGACAACGGCGGCGAAACCAAGCGCACCGAAAGCTGGGGTCTGCGCACTCTTGCTTATCGCATCAAGAAAAACCGCAAGGGTCATTACACCCTGTTCCACTTCGACGCATCGGCAAAAGCCATTGCGGAAATGGAACGCAACATGAAAATCAACGAAGACGTTCTGCGTTACATGACCGTCACAATCGAAACACTGCCAGAAGGCCCGTCGGCTATTCTGAAACAGTCCGAAGATGGTGACGATCGTGGTGATCGCGGAGATCGTGGTGATCGTGGCGATCGCGGAGATCGTGGTGATCGTGGCGACCGCGGAGATCGCGGAGATCGCGGTGATCGCGGTGATCGCGGTGATCGTGGTGATCGTAAATTCTCCAAAGAAGGAGCTGAATAATGTCTGCAGAAAGCAAACCAGAACGTAGACCTGCCGCTGGCGGCCGTCGCACTTTCTTCCGTCGTCGTAAAACTTGCCCGTTCAAAGGCAAGAACGCACCGGAAATCGATTACAAAGACATCAAACTGCTGGGCCGTTATGTGTCCGAGCGCGGTAAGATTGTCCCATCCCGTATTACTGCCGTGTCGCAAAAAGCACAGCGCAAACTGGCTCGCGAAATCAAGCGCGCCCGTTTCCTCGCG
>JBGTNC010000060.1:0-5739 GCA_041743265.1 Alphaproteobacteria bacterium
CTGGATCGTGGTGATGATATGATCATGACAGGTAAGCGTCACGGCTTCCATGTGACCTACGATGTTGGTTTTGATGATGATGGCTTGTTGCAAGGGTTGGATATGATGCAGGCGGCAGATTGCGGCATGTCGGCAGATTTATCCAATGCCATTGCGGACCGCGCGATGTTTCATGCGGATAATACGTATTTTCTCGAAGATGCGACGGTGACCAGTTACCGCTGCTTCACTAACAAAGTATCTAATACCGCGTTTCGTGGCTTCGGCGGGCCGCAGGGTATGTTGGTGATTGAATATATCATGGATGATATCGCAAGACATTTGGGGCTGGATGCGCTGACCGTACGCCGCCGTAATTTGTATGACCCGAAAGGTGCCTTGAATAAACGCTGCACCACACATTACGGTATGACGGTAGAAGATTGCATTACGGCAGATATTTTTGACCGGTTGGAAAAATCATCTGATTACCGCGCAAGACTGGATGCGGTTGCGGCGTTTAACGCCAAAAATAAAATCCTCAAAAAAGGCATTGCGTTGACGCCTGTGAAGTTTGGTATCAGCTTTACGCTTACCATGCTCAATCAAGCGGGCGCGCTGGTGCATGTTTATAAGGACGGCAGCGTTCAGCTCAATCACGGCGGCACGGAAATGGGGCAGGGGCTTCATACCAAGGTTTGTCAGGTGGTCGCCGATGTGTTCCAGATAGATTTTGAGCGCGTTAAAATTACAGCAACCAATACATCAAAAGTGCCCAATACCTCGGCAACGGCAGCTTCCAGCGGCTCTGACCTGAACGGCAAGGCTGCAGAAGCGGCGGCGCTGACCATCAAGCAACGTTTGATCGATTTCGCCACAACACACTTCAAGGTGACGACAAAAGATATCTGTTTTGACGCAGGGCATGTGCATATAGGCACTGAAACCTTGACGTTTCAGGCATTGGTGCAATTGGCCTATGTGAATCGTATTTCGCTTTCTTCCACAGGGTTTTATGCCACGCCCAAAATTTTCTGGGATCGTGATAAAGCGCAAGGCCGTCCGTTTTTCTATTTTGCCTATGGTGCCGCTGTCTCCGAAGTGATCGTGGATACGCTGACGGGAGAATACAGTCTGTTGCGTGCCGACATTTTGCACGATGCGGGTAGATCGCTGAATCCCGCCATTGATATCGGCCAGATTGAAGGCGGTTTTGTGCAAGGTGCCGGCTGGTTGACGTCGGAAGAGCTGTGGTGGAACGGCAAAGGTGTTTTAAAAACCCATGCACCCAGCACGTATAAAATCCCAACAGGCCGCGATGTGCCGAAAGACTTTCGTGTAACACTTTTTGAGGGCGATAATATCGAAGATACGATTTATCGCTCCAAAGCCGTGGGGGAGCCGCCATTGATGCTGGGGATATCCGTTTTTCTGGCGCTGCGCGATGCCGTAGCGGCGGTCAACCCGCAAAATAAAACACTCCCGCCGCTCATGGCGCCTGCCACGCCGGAAGAAGTTTTAAAGGCGATCACAGCACTGAAGGCCTAAAGCACATGACAGATGAACAGATTGAACAGACCTACGACTGGCTGGCCGTTTTGGCCGATCTGGCAGAAAAACGTGTGCCATGCGTTTTGATGACGGTGACAGAGGCCAAAGGATCCACGCCGCGCGAAGCGGGCACCAAAATGGTGGTGACGGCGACGGAACAGTTTTGCACCATCGGCGGCGGCAATCTTGAATTTCAAGCTATAGAGGAAGCACGTAAATTATTGGCAGAGGCGGTGACCGCCCCTGCCATCAAAGACTATCCCCTCGGCCCCAAACTGGCGCAATGTTGCGGTGGTGCGGTGAGTGTGATGCTGGAACCGTTTATTCCCAATACCCGCAAGCTCTATTTATTTGGCGCTGGCCACGTAGGTAAAGAAGTGGTGAAAGTGCTGGCAGGTCTTCCCATCGATATCCATTGGGTAGATGAACGGGCCGATGAATTTCTGGCGCATCTGCCAAAAAATTGTCAAAAAATTATCAGCGCAACACCTGCCACTGTTCTGCGCGATATGACGGATGATGCCTATATTCTGGTCATGACGCATAGCCATGATCTGGATTACGATATTGTGCAAGCCGCTATGAAAAGCGGATCTTACGCCTATCTCGGTTTAATCGGCTCCGCTACCAAACGCACACGGTTTGAAAAACGATTGCAGCTGGATGGTATTGCCGCCACAGACTTATCCCGCCTGACGTGCCCCATCGGTCTTGCGGCGGTCAAGGGCAAGCACCCGCGCGAGATCGCCATTGGTGTGGCGGCAGAATTGCTGGCTTGCGGGTTGACGGGGCAAAAGGTCTTTGCGACAGCATCATGAAAAAGCCCGTCTACCTTGATTATCACGCCACATCGCCCTGCCATCCGGATGTTATTGCGACTATGCTGCCTTATTTTTCTGCCGAAAAATTTGGCAACCCTGCGGCCAAGGCGAGTTTGCAAGGCCGCCGTGCTGCAGCTTCTTTGCAAGACGCGCTGCAAAAAATTGGCAATCTTGTCGGGGCTGCTGCAGAAGACATTACCCTGACCAGCGGTGCAACGGAGGCGAATAATCTGGCGCTCTTGGGCGCGGCATCGCAAGCGCCCGCGGATAGGCGCGAAATTTTGATCAGCGCGATTGAACATGACAGCATCGTCAAATCGGTGCAGGAGTTGGAAAAACGCGGGTTTATATTGCGCTATATTCCCGTCACCAAATCTGGCTTTGTGGATGTAAATGCTGCACGGGATATGATCTCCGATAAAACATTTTTGGTATCCGTGATGCGCGCCAATCATGAAATCGGCACACTTCAGCCAGTGGCGGCCATCGTGCAGTTGGCCCATGCCGCGGGTGCGCTTTGCCATACGGATGCGACGCAGGCAGCCGGAAAAATAGAAATAGATGTCGCGCAACTGGACGTGGATATGTTGTCTTTTTCTAGCCACAAACTATCCGGCCCGGTAGGGATTGGTGCGCTTTATGTGCGTCCGTCTCCGCAAGTTGCTATGCGGCGCATCGCTTTTGGCGGGCGGCAGCAAAAACTGCGTGCAGGGACAGTGCCGCTGGCTTTGGCGGTTGGGTTTGCTGCTGCTTGTGATATCGCCCTTAAACATAGGGATGATAATACAAAGCATAAAGCAGCCTTGGCACAGGCGTTTTTGCAAGAGCTATCGAGAGAAGGTGTTTCTTATACGCTGAATGGCGCTGCTGAGAACAGATTGGCAGGTTCGTTGAACATTTGTTTATCCGGCATCAATGCCGTGGATGTTTTGCTCGACCTTGCCGAAGATATCGGCTTATCCGCAGGAGCGGCCTGCACGGCGGAAAACGGGAAGCCGTCTGCGGTGTTGCAGGCGATTGGTTTGTCTGATGAGGATATTGCACAAAGCCTGCGCATTTGCATGGGAGCACAAACAACGCGTGCAGAAGCACAGTATGCAGCAAATACCTTGGCACAATATGTTTTGCGCAAGAAATCTGCTGCCGCTTAGGTGGGCTGTTTACATGCCGCCGATCAAAATACCGGCACCCAATACCAAGGCACCACCCAGTACAATCTGTACCATGGCGGAATGGAACGGCGTGTCCATGTATTTCCAGCGGATCCAGGAAATGGCAATCAGCTCCACCAGTACAACCGCAACGGCGACAGCGGTGGCTGTCCAAAAGTCTTTGATTAGATAAGGCAACGTATGGCCAAGGCCGCCAACGGCGGTCATACCGCCGCAAGCAAGGCCGCGCACCCACGGGTGGCCACGGCCGGTAATTTCACCATCATCCGACATCGCTTCGGTCAGGCCCATGCTGATACCGCCGCCGATGGAGGCAGCAAGACCGACCAGAAAAGCATCGCTGGAGCTATGGGTGGCAAAAGCTGCCGCAAAAATGGGCGCAAGAGTGGAAATAGAACCGTCAATTAATCCTGTCAGGCCGGGCTGTACAATTTGCAACAGCAAAAGGCGGCGGGCGACTTCTTCTTCTTCGGATTTTGCATCTTCCGGTACGGCTTTGTTCTCGATGTCTTGCGCGCGGGCTTCGTGGTGCTTTTCAATCAGTGCCAAGTCGCCCAACAGTTTGCGCACATCAACATCACGCGCCATCTCGGCGGCTTTGGTGTAAAACTGCGCAGCTTCAAATTCCATCAGCTCGGCTTGTTTGCGCACGGCATCAATACGCAGATTGTCCATCAGCCACAAGGGGCGGCGTTTCAAAAATCCGCGCACGTCTTGTCTGGTGATATAGGGCAGGTGCGTGCCAAAGCGGCGGCTGTACATATCCAGCAGCATGTTTTTGTGGTCTTGCTCTTCCGCGGCCATTTCATCGAACAGCTGTGCGGTGGCGGGGTACTCGGCGCGCAGTTTTTGCGCAAAGTTCATATAGATGCGCGAGTCTTCTTCCTCGTTCGAAATGGCAAGGGCAAGGACTTCTGGCTCTGTCAGTTCGGCAAGTGTTTTCAACGCGGGCGCTCCTCTTTCTATGTGCCTGTTTTTTATAAAGAAAACAGGCGGGGCCTGCAACCGATTCCTCGGCGCAGGCCCCGTTGTATCAATAAAACCGTTAAAATCAGGCACTAGCCTTGCGTTTTTGCAACAGCGGCACGTACACCATCGCCATAGGCTTTGTCGATTTTATCAAAATGCGCGAACTGACGTTCCAGAATAAAATCTGGCACACCCTGCATAGCAGCAGCAATATTGCCATAGAGGCGTTCACGTTGTGCAGTGTCAAGCAGATTGAACAAGGCACGGGGCTGGCTGTAATCATCATTACCCTCGCGGTGGTTGTAACGATCAGCATCGCCTGAGATTTTTAAGGGCGGTTCTTTGTAGGCCGGTGCTTCTTTCGGGCCACCAAAACTATTGGGCTCGTAATAGGCATCCGGGTTCGGGTTATTGGTGAAGAAACGCATCGCGCCGTCTTTGTGGTAATGGTGCACGGGACATTTCGGTGCATTGACCGGCAGCGCTTCGTAATGTGTGCCCAAACGGTAGCGGTGTGCATCGGCATAGGCGAAGATGCGAGCTTGCAACATTTTATCGGGAGAGAAACCGATACCGGGAATGATGTTGGAGGGGGAGAAGGCGGCTTGCTCAATCTCTGCAAAATAATTATCCGGGTTGCGGTTCAACTCCACGACGCCGACATCAATCAACGGGTATTCCGCATGTGGCCAGACTTTGGTCAGATCAAAGGGGTTATAGGATGTTTTATCAGCATCCGTTTCTGGCATCACTTGCACTTGTAATTTCCATTTGGGGAAGTCACCTTTATCAATCGCGCTATAAAGATCTTCCTGTGTGGATTCGCGGGTTTGTCCAACTACGGTGGCAGCTTCGGCATTTGTCCAATGTTTGTGGCCTTGCTGGGTTTTGAAATGGAATTTCACCCAGAAACGCTCGTTCTCCTTGTTGATAAAGGAATAGGTATGCGAGCCATATCCGTTTAAATGGCGTACATCCGTGGGCAGCCCGCGATCCGAAAACAAAATGGTGACTTGATGTAAGGATTCAGGTGACTGCGACCAAAAGTCCCACATGGCGGTGGGGGAGCGCAGGTTTGTTTTGGGGTGGCGTTTTTGTGTGTGGATGAAATCCGGGAATTTCAGCGGATCACGCACAAAAAATACGGGCGTGTTATTGCCGACAAGATCCCAGTTGCCTTCTTCGGTGTAAAACTTCACAGCAAAGCCACGCACATCGCGTTCGGCATCGGCAGCACCCAGCTCACC